>QBLP01000169.1 GCA_003070825.1 Halanaerobium sp.
GTTCAGTACACTTTTTACATCAAATTCTCTGGAAACGACTAGGGAATTGAAATCTGACTTAAATTTATCTTTTTTTGCTTTTTTAGAAATTGAATTAACATAATTATCAATCATTTTAATTGTATATGAGCCTACCGGAACAGATTCTACACCTATTAATAACGAATAACCTCTACTCATTAAATCTTCCAGATTATCAACTCTATTTTTTTGCGAATTTATTATTATCAACAACTCATTTTTTGTAAAGATAGTTTCTGCTTTAATTCTATCTTCCTTTTTTAACTGTTTTAGATAGTCATGATTAGCAGATAAAAACAAATCAAAATCTACGCCCATTTTTATCTGACTGAAGAGAACCTGACTTCCGGCATAATTAATTTCAAGCTCATAATCCCTATATTCTTGTTCATATTTTTCCTTTATCTCATTTAGTGGCTCCTGTAGACTTGAAGCAGCCATTATTCTATATGTTGAAGCAGCAGTTAGTTCTATGGTAAAGCCAATTATTAAGATAACAATAATACAAATTACTCTTGGTAACCTTTTCTTTAACACCTAGCGCCACCTCACTAAAAATAACGAACGTTATACTTAACCTCACATAACGAAATTAAAAAATTATTTTGTCCTTTTCAATATCTCTATTATATATATTCTTGGTTAATAATTATTTTCCTCTATATTATATGATTAAACTAAATTGTTTTTTTAAATCAACAGCAGATTTTTCAGTTAAAGACCTTTTCTTTCACAAAAACTTAAAATAACAATGTTCAAATACAATCGCTCTTGCAGGCTGGTTTTCAATTACCAGAACAAAATTTATTGACCGCAGAGATAATGCCTTAATCTATGGAATTGGTCTCGGATTATTTATGGACGAAATCGGACTACTTTTAAGCTGGGGAGACTACTGGCACAGTACTACTTATCTGCTCAGTCTGCTGCTCGGAGGTATATTTTTAAACATCATCTTTTTCCCAGATTTTTGGAAAGATCTGCGAACTCATTTAGGAGAGTTTAATCCTAAAAATAAAATTTTAAGACATTATAATTCAAACATTATAATTTCGGGGGTGGATAAATTGGCTCAAGAAGCTGATAATACCAGTAAGATTACCTTGATTTTTTCAGGATTAATTTATATTGTCGTTGGAATGTTGATTATATCTAACCCGGAACTTGTATATTACTGGGTTGCAGGCGGATTTTTCCTGCAGGGATTAACAAAATTTGTTGAAGCCTGGAAAGAATAAATTGAGTAAAAATAATTATAAATTTTATAGTCAATAAAAATGAAATTATGGAGCCGATGGTGGGACTCGAACCCACAACCTTTGGTTTACGATACCACTGCTCTGCCAGTTGAGCTACACCGGCTTTCTTTTTTAAAACGCCAGAACTATTCCACCTTCGTTAGCATAAACAGTACTGATCCCGGCTGTTTCCACTATAATAATTTCTCTAAAATTATATTTTTTCGCTGCTTTTTCTTTTATATATTCCGCTTTCTCTAAAGCATTACAGTGGGCAATACCAAGAACTTTTTCTTCTAAATTTTCACCTTTTTCTCCAATTTTATCTACAAGTTTCCTGATAGCTCTTTTGCTGCCCCTTGCCTTATCAACCAGAGTTATAGTTCCTTCTTCAGTCGCACCCAAAACAGGCTTAATATTAAAAAAGGAAGCTATCTTACCTTTTAATTTTCCCATTCTTCCTGCTTTAATTAAATTATCAAGCGAATCAAGCACAAATAAAGTCTGCATTTCCTCAACATATTTTTCAGCTCTTTCTACAATTTCTTCTCTATTTAAACCTGCCTCAATTAACTCACCTAATTTATAAGCAATCATTGTTTCTCCTGCAGAAGCACTAAATGAATTAAAAACTTTAACAAATTTATTTTCAGCCTCTTCCATTAACATATCCTTTGCCAGAACTGCATTCTGATAGGTTGCACTTAATTCTTTAGATAGGGTTACCACAAAGATATTTTCATATTTTTTGTATAAATCTAAAAAAGGTCCAGGACCGGGGCTGGCAGTTTTAGGTGCCTGATCACTATTGCGCATTGCATTCAACAACTCTTCTCTATCCAGATTTTCATCATCAACAAAATGCTTATCTCCAACATCTATTGATAGAGGAGCAGTTGATATATCAAATCTTTCTCTGATTTCTTCTGTCAAATCACAACAGCTATCAACTATTATTTTGAATTTCATAATTTACCTCCAATATTTGTTTTTAAATCATATCTAATTTATTTATCTTTATACAATTTTATCTTTATTGAAAATAAAAATCGGTAACGTCAAGTATTTTGTTCGAATTCAACTTCCTGACCTTCTTCTAGGGTTTTAAAACCTTCCTGCTGCAGTGCAGAGAAATGTACAAATACATCGTCGCCATCTTCTCTTTCAATAAAACCATAACCTTTTTTCTCATCAAACCACTTAACTTTTCCTGTGTAAACCATATTAATATCTTCCTCCTAAAATTTAACCTGAGTAAGTGTAACTAGTTTAGAATACTCAGTGCTTTAAATATATCATCAGTTTTCTCATTTGTCAAATTTTTCTGACTCAATTGCTTATTTTTCTTTCAGTTATATAACGCTTATGATATAATTTTGACAGAGGAGGCAGTTATATGCAGGCATTTATTTCCAGTAATTTTATTTTTAATAATATTAATGTCTTATTTTTAAGTATCGGTATCTTAGTAACATTTTTCACTCTAATCTCAAACTGGAGAAAAATCAATGAATACCGGTCCTTATTTTTTTTAGTTACAGTATTTTTTGTAATCAGCTTTGGTCTTGTAGTAACTACAAATAACTGGTTTATTTTTATGATTGGCTGGGAACTTGCGACATTAACCACTTCGTTGATGCTGGCCTGGGACAATAAAAATATTGCCTGGGAGTATTTTGTGATTCAGTTTATAGGTGGGAGTTTTTTAATTCTCACTGTTTTAACTGCTTATACAAATGGTTATCAAAATATCGGAGCCATTGAAGAATTCTGGCTGCAGCTGATGTTTATTATAGGTCTGGGAGTAAAAAGTGCTATTATTGGCCTCCACTTCTGGGTTCCTTACATTTATAAACAGGCGTCAACAGCATTTTGTGCTCTTTCCTCTGGCTTAGTTGCAAAACTTGGTTACATTTCACTTTTAAAAATTATTGTTAATGGAAATAGATTGCTTTTATATCTTGGCTTGATTATGATTTTTTATGGTGGAATTAAAGCTCTGGAAGAAAAAAATTACAAACTTATTTTAGCTTATAGTTCGATCAGTCAGTTTGGATTTATAACTCTGGCCATTGGCAGTGGAAATATTTACGGCTACTATGGTGCGATACTTCATATTATGGCTCATGCACTGGCAAAGTCAACACTATTTAATGGTGCGGGCAGCTGGATTAAAGAATTCAAATCAAATTCCATCTTTGATTTTAAACGCTGCGAATTGAGGCAAAAAATTAATGCATTAAGTACAATACTTTCTTTTCTATCCTTGATGGCTTTTCCTTTTTTTATTGGTTACAGCAGCAAACATCTAATTAAATATTCGCTTAGTGCCGTCCCAATGTTTGAATTTTTACTGCATCTTGGCAGTATTTTAACAGTTGCTTATTCTTTAAAGATATTATGGATAATAATTTTCAAAGATTTAAAAGAATCTAATTTCAATTTTAAAACAAAAGTAAAAAGTAATTATCAACTGGGGGTTTTAGAAAATATTTCAATCTTAATTCCAGCACTGTCGCTGATTTTACTGGCTGTGACGACAAATATTTACCTGAGACATCAGTTTAATTTTCATTATCTAAAGGGTTTAGGTACAACAGCTATTTATTTAATTGTTGCCTATCTAATTCGCTTTCCAATAATGTCAAGAATTGAACATTAGTTATAACTTGAAAGTTAAATTATCCAGTTATAAAAAAAGAGCCTAATAGGCTCCTTTTTTAGTATTAACTTTTAAACAAGAATTAAACAGCAACTTTTTAAAGTTTGAATTTAGAAATCGACTCTGATAATTCTTCTGCCATCTCAGCAAGTTCCTGAGAAGCAGTAATAATCTCATCTGTAGCTGCATTCTGCTCCTGGCTTGAAGCTGCAACTTCCTCAGCATTAGCAGCTGCAGTTTCGCTTGCAGAAGCAATTTCTCTGATCGCTATTTCTACATCATCACTGTTGGCAGCCATTTCTTCAGCCTTATTATTTATATTTCCAATAATTCTACTCAAAACTCCAGCAGTATTTTCAATTTCTTCAAATGCTTTTCCACTTTCCTCAATAGAGCTAACACTTGACTCAACTACCTCTCCAGTCTCTTCCATATTCTTTACAGAAGTATTTACATCTTTTTGAATACCCTCAATTAATTCAGTAATTTCATCTGTAGCCTTGTTTGATTCTTCTGCAAGTTCTCTAATTTCATCAGCAACCACTGAAAAACCGCGACCAGCTTCTCCTGCTCGTGCTGCCTCAATTGCTGCATTTAAAGCCAGCAGATTAGTCTGAGAAGATATATCTTTAATCATACTCACTATTTCCCCAATTCTCTGTGAAGAATCTGCTAGAGAGTGAACCGACTCTTCCACACTCTGCGAATTGTCTTTAACCTTATTAATTTCGGAAGCAGATTTGTCAATAGACTGATTACCTTTTTCAATATTTTCTATTACATCTGCAGCCTGTCTGTCCATAGCCTCAGAGGAAGTATTGATCATTGTAATCTGTTTAATTAATTCATCCATTGTAGCTGTAGTTTCTTCAACCTGAGCTGACTGTTCTTCTGTATTAGAGGCTACTTCCTGAATAGCTCTGCTAACCTCATCAGCACTTTCACCAACCTGGTTTCCACTCGCAGATAATTCTTCGCTGGAGGCTGCAACTCGATCTGAAACATTCTTAACATCTAATATCATTTCTTTCAAATTAGTAATCATCTCTGAAAATGAATTTGTTAAGTTTCCAATTTCGTCCTTTCGTTTTAAATATTTATCATCAATATTTAAGGTGAAATCTCCTGCTGCAATTTTCTCTGCAGCAGCTGTGACATAATTAAGAGGATTTGCTATATAGGAGGCAATAATTATTGTGACAATCATTCCAAAAATTAGAGCAACAGCTGCAATCACCAGGCTAATATTTCTTAAATTATTAAGTCCGCTCATCACTTCAGCTCGATTTGCTGTCATTGCTACCGACCAGCCGTTAACTTCTACCGGATGATAGGCCATAATTTTCTTCTGATTATTAAAGTTATAGTTTACTGCAGAACTCTCTCCAGCCACCATACTATCACTAATATTTTTTAAATCCTGATTACTTTCTGCAAGCTCACTATTTGCTATGTAATCTTTTTCTGGATAAGCGATAGTGTTTTTATTTTGATTGATGATCCAACCATAACCAGCACCATTAATATTCATTTCTGTAATTAACTGCTGCAGGTATTCTGTAGAAACAGTACCGATTAAAACCCCTACCTGTTCTCCCAGATCAATTATTGGAACAGCAATTGAGATAACATTTCCCTCTGTTAGTTCACTGGGTCTGGCATTCGAATATGTTATCTTTCCTGTTTCCATTGCCCTCTGAAAATATTCTCGATCAGAAACATTAATATTTACTCCACCAACAACATTAGCTCTACCATCTTCTCGGGCAACAATAATATTTTCTAGTTCAGGATGATCGGCTTCTTTGAGAAATCTTTCCTGACTGCTCCACATCATAGTTTTAACATCATTTGAATTAGCTAAATCTTTTAAAAAAACTTCCATACCAGTTAACCATTCATTTATCGTATTTGAATTCTGCCGAGCACTTTCCTCAGCACTTGACATAATAGTAGCTTCCATAATATCTGTTGACTGATCATATAATGTTAAGGCTGTCCCGCCAACAATTAACAAAATTAAAATTGAGATTGCAAAGAGCATTTTAGCTTTAATTGACTTTAACATTTTAAACCCCTACCTTTTTTACTTATTATAGTAAAATTATATCATAAATGCTGTATATTGCAATCACAGCAGATGATAGACTCAAGTTCAGCAAGCGGCATTGGCCGATAATAATAATAGCCCTGAACATAATCACAATTGAGATCTTTTAATATCTCCAGTTCAATTTTTTCTTCTACACCTTCTGCTACAACCTGAAAATCAAGCTCATGAGACAATTCAATAATTTTTTCTATCAAAATTTTATTTCTGCTCTGATCTAGATTACGAATAAAAGACATATCAAGTTTAAGCATATCAATTGGAAGTTTAGCCAGATAAGAAAGTGAAGAATATCCTTTGCCAAAATCATCTAGTGAAATATAAAAACCTGCCTCTTTTAATTTATTAAGATTTTCCAAGTCGCTTTTTTCAGCATCCAAAAACACTGATTCTGTAATCTCAAAATCAATCTGATGTGGACATAATTTTCCGTCAGCGATTAACCCCTCTAAAAAGATTATTAGGCTGTCATCTTTTAAGTCATAGGCCGATAAATTAATAGAAATAATTTTTTCTGATTCCCGTAAAATTTTGTTCTCAGAGAATTCTTTAATAACTCTTTTAATCACCCAGCGCGTTATTTGAGTAATTAAATTACTCTGTTCAGCAATCGGAATAAAATATCCAGGTAAAATCTGACCAAATTCAGGATGCTGCCAGCGAAGTAAAGCCTCAAGAGCAACAATATCATCATTTTTTAGATCAATTTTAGGTTGATATACAAGACTTAAGCCCTCTGATTCAACAGCCTTTCTTAAATCATTTTTTAGCTGTATAT
>QBLP01000170.1 GCA_003070825.1 Halanaerobium sp.
TGATTGGGGTGTTTATTTAATGGCAGCAGCAAATAATATAGAAAATCAAAATAAAAAAAATAAGAAAGAAGAAATGGTGGCTGAAAAAAGGCGGCAAAAATTTAATCAAAATATTAAAAAGACAATTAAGACTATAATTTTTTGGTGGTTAATACTGCTTGGTTTTCGATATTTTTTCCCAGATCGCTTTTCCGCAGCTATTTCAATGTCGTCCCGCTATTTAAAAGAGATGATTTTGGTTTTTCCAGCTGTTTTAGTAATCATGGGACTGGCTGACCGCTGGGTACCAACGTCAATGGTAGAGAAATATTTAGGGCATAATTCCTCATTTCAGGGTAAATTTTTAGCAGTATTTTTAGGAACACTCCCAACAGGACCAATGTATGTTGCTTTTCCAATTGCTGCAGAACTTCTGCGCAAAAAAGCAAGTCTCTCCAATGTAATAATTTTTTTAGGGGTTTGGGCTTCACTAAAAGTACCTCAACTGGGAGTAGAAATTCAATTTGTAGGACTTAAATTTTCAATTCTCCGCTTTATATTTACACTTATTTCAATCTTTATAATTGGTATCCTGATGGAAAAGATCATAGATACTTCTGAATTTAATGAAATTGAATGATAATTAGGCGCTGGTTTAAGTCAGGATGAATTTCCTGACTTTTTATTTTAATATCAAGAACTTAGTATAAATTCAATATTTTTATATTTACTCTAGTTATTAACATTTGATTAAAATAGTCGAGGTGTGATATTATTAACTTAGGATAAATATAAGGTTTTCTCGCCCTCAAAAGACTGAAAATTCACAAAAATATAGCCAAATTAGTTAAAATTATCACAAAAGGAGTTGGTTTCCTGTGTCTAAAGCCAGATCATTATTTTATCAGGACAGTTTATTAGAAAAGTTACACGAAGTTCAGAGTACCTATGGTTATATTCCAGAAACTGAAATTAAAGAACTGGCAGAAAAGTATCAGCTGCCGAGAGCAAATATCTATGGTGTTATTTCATTTTACTCAATGTTTTATACTGAACCAACGGGAAAATATATAATTAGAATTTGTGACAGCATATCCTGCCATCTTAATCAGTCAGAATCTGTTTTGAAAGCAGTAAAATCATATCTAAATTTGGAAAGTCATCAGACCACAAAAGATAAAAAGTTTACACTTGAAGTCGTTGAATGCCTGGGCCACTGTGGAGAAGGACCTGTAATGATGGTGAATAATAAAATTTACACAAAAATAGATGGAAATAAGGCTCTTGAAATTTTAGGTGGCTGTATCTAATTTAAATATTTTGTTTGGATAAGTGTTCAAAATAAGCATCTCTGAAAGGAGAGAGATTATGGTTTCTGAAAAATTATATCTTAAAGGAGATAAATTACTCAATATCCTGGATTATGATTTTAAATCAATAAAAAATGCTCTTCGAATGGGACGGAAAGAGACTATTCAAAAAATCAAAGATTCTGAACTTAAGGGCCGGGGTGGTGCAGCTTTTCCGACAGGACTCAAATGGCAGTTGGCTTCTGAGGTTGAAGGAGAAGAAAAATTTCTTGTCTGTAATGCAGATGAGGGTGAGCCGGGTACTTTTAAAGATAGATATTTATTAGAAGAGAGACCGCTTAAAGTTTTAGAAGGAATTATGCTTGCAGCTTTTGCTATCGGTGCAGATAAGGCCTATATCTATATCCGGGGTGAATATACAAGAGCAATTGAAGTCTTTACTGAAATAATTGCAGCTGCCAGGAAAAACAAAATTTTAGATAGTAAGATATTTGATAGTAATTTCAAATTAGAGATAAAGCTGGTCAGGGGAGCTGGGGCCTATGTATGTGGTGATGAAACTTCATTATTGAATTCTATTGAGGGAAAAAGAGGACGCTCCCGGATCAAACCGCCTTATCCAATTCAGGAAGGCCTGTTTAGTCAGCCAACAGTTGTCAATAATGTAGAAAGTTTATGCTGTGCTGCAGAAGTCTTAAATCCTGATTCTGAAGAATTTGCAAATCTAGGAATTGAAGGCAGCCGCGGCACAAAACTGCTGTGTTTAAGTGGAGATCTAAATAAACCTGGTTTGTATGAGGTTGAATTTGGGAAAATTACTCTCCAGGAAATTATTTATGATTTAGCCGGAGGTATTAAAGCGGGAGAAAATTTAAAGTTTGTTATACCTGGTGGGATTTCAACCGCCCTAATTACAGCAAAAGATTTAGACTTTCCCTATAGTTATCAGGCTTTTGAAAAGAGGGGGAGCAGTCTTGGCTCAGGTGCAGTAATTGCAGTCAGTAAAAAACATGATCTCTTAGATTTGATGTTAAATGTGTCTAGATTTTATATGGATGAAACCTGTGGTACCTGTTTTCCCTGTCGTGAAGGGAATAGGCAGATCAATAAAATATTAAAAGAATTTAAAAATAGTGGGCAGAAAATCGATGCCGAATTGATTTCCGATATTGGTAATACAATCAGGCTGGCAGCCCGCTGTGGCTTGGGCCAGTCCTCACTTAACTTTATTAGCTCAGTTATCGAAAACTATGGACAAGAGTTAAAGATTGGAGGTAAGATTTATGCTTAAGGCAGTAATTGATGGAATTGAGATGGAGCTAAAAGAAAAGATGAGTATTTTAGATGCAGCAAAGAAAGCTAAGATAAATATACCAACCCTCTGTTATGAAGAAGGGCTTTCAATTTATGGTGGCTGCAGATTATGTGTAGTTGAGATTGAGGGAGAAGAGCTGCTTAAGCCTGCCTGTGCAACTGATATTCAGGCTGGTATGGAAATTAAGACTCATTCTAAAAAAGTAAGGAACTTGAGAAAAAATTTATTTGAATTAATAATTGCGACTCATAATATTGACTGTCAGCTTAATTGTTTAACCTGCAGTCGGGCCAATAATTGTGAACTAAAAAATATTGCTGAAGATATTGGAGTATCTAAGATGAGGCTGGATCCAATTAAAAGAGGAGAAGGTATTGATAATTCTAGCTATTCAATTATTAGAGAACCTGAAAAATGTATCAGCTGTAACCGCTGTATAAGAAAATGTGAAGAAGTGCAGGGAATAGGAATTTTCACTACAGCAAATAGGGGCCCGGAAACAGTTGTTACAACTTTTAAAAATAGAGGAATGGGTAATGTAGAATGTACTAACTGTGGTCAGTGTATACTTTCCTGTCCTACAGGTGCCTTACATGAGCTTTATCAGAAAGATATTGTTTTAGACATTCTAAGTGATCAGACAAAACATGTAGTGGTACAGACAGCTCCGGCAGTTAGGGTAGCAATTTCGGAACCTTTTTCCAATCAGGCGGGAGATATTTCTACCGGCCAGCTGGTCACAGCTTTGAAAAGACTAGGTTTTGATGCAGTTTTCGATACTAATTTTACTGCTGATTTAACTATTATGGAGGAGGGAACAGAGTTAATTGAAAGAATAAATAGTGGTGGTAAACTGCCTTTGTTTACCTCCTGCAGTCCGGGGTGGATTAAATTTATCGAGCATTTCTACCCTGAATATTTAGATAATCTTTCATCTGCTAAATCACCGCAGCAGATGTTTGGAGCCTTAGCAAAAACTTATTATGCTGAAGAGGCTGGCATAGATCCGGAAGATATTGTTGTTGTTTCAGTAATGCCCTGTACAGCCAAAAAATTTGAAGCTAAAAGAGATGAGATGGCTGGAGATGTGGATTATGTTTTGACTACCAGAGAACTGGCTTCAATGATCAAATCAGCTGGGATTGATTTTCTTAACCTGGAAGAAAGTGAGTATGATGAACTGCTGGGAGTTTCCTCCGGGGCAGCAGATATTTTCGGTACTACAGGTGGAGTTATGGAGGCAGCTCTTAGAACAGCAACTGAATTAATTACAGGCCAGGAATTAGAAAATATAGATTTTGATATTGTAAGGGGTTTAGAAGGAATAAAAAAAGCTGAAGTAGAGATTGGAGAACTGAAATTAAAAGCCGCAGTTGCTCATGGTCTTGGTAATGCCCGCAGAGTAATGGAAATGATTAAAGAGGGAGAAGAATTTGATTTTGTAGAATTTATGGCCTGTCCTGGTGGCTGTATGGGTGGAGGAGGTCAGCCAATTTCCTGTGCTGATAATGTATTAGAAAAGAGACAGCAGGCAATTTATGAGATTGATAAACAGAAAACCCTAAGAAAATCACACGAAAATCCCTATATTAAAAAGCTTTACGACAATTATTTAGAAAAGCCAGGCAGTGAAAAAGCTCATAGGCTGCTGCATACTAAATATAAGGCCAGGAAAATTTAATGTATCCATGGATATCTGTTGACAGTTTTTAAATTTAATGTTAAACTAAATCACAATAATAACTAAATAGCTTATCCTTTTAAATCAGTCCAGAGAGGCTGGCAAAGGTAGAAATGTAAGTTGATAAATTCTGGGAGGAGCCCAGAAATTTAGCCTTACTATGTCAATCTGTCTCTTATACACATCT
>QBLP01000171.1 GCA_003070825.1 Halanaerobium sp.
TCTACACGCGTAAGATCGTCGGCAGCGTCAGATGTGTATAAGAGACAGATTATTTTCTTTTACTTTTGATAATCCTGCAGAGCTTTATACTCTATTCTTTCACCATGCTCAATCTCTTTTAAGACCTTAAGCATCGCCTGAGTTGTATCCAGTGAGGTCAGACAGGGTATCCCCATCTCTACAGCAGATCTTCTGATTTTAAAGCCATCTCTTTCCGGAACCTTACCCTTGGTCAGAGTATTGATTACTAGATCAATCTGGTCATCAGAAATCAGCTCCAAAGAATCAGGTGAGCCTTCTCCTAATTTCTTAACTATATCTACCTTAAGACCTTTTTTCTTTAAAGCAGCAGCTGTTCCCTCAGTTGCAGCAATCTGAAAGCCGAGCTCTGCAAAATCTTTTATATACTTCACAGCCTCTGCTTTATCCTTATCTGCTATTGTTGCCAGAATTGTACCCTCTCTTGGAATTTCCAGGCCGGCTCCGATTAATCCTTTATATAGTGCTTTTTCGTAAGTTTCAGCAAGTCCCAGCACTTCTCCAGTTGACTTCATTTCTGGCCCCAGATTGGTATCAACCTGAGTTAATTTAGAAAAGGAAAAGACAGGAACCTTAACTGCCACATGCTCCTTTTCGGGTACCATTCCGCTTTCCCAACCTAAGTCCTTTAGTTTCCTGCCAAGCAAGGCTTTAGTTGCCAGATCAACCATCGGCACTCCTGTTACCTTGCTGAGATAAGGAATTGTCCGGCTGGAGCGGGGATTAACCTCAATCACATAGATTTCTCCATCACTGACTACATACTGAATATTGACAACTCCCTTAACATTTAAAGCCCGAGAAATTTTTTCTGTATATTCTACAGCTTTTTCTTTTAACTCTTCTGAGAGACGGTGTGGTGGATAAACTGCTATACTATCACCAGAGTGAACCCCTGCTCTTTCTACATGTTCCATGATCCCAGGCACAATTACTGTTTCTCCATCAGAAATTGCATCAATCTCAATTTCTGTTCCGGTTAAATATTTATCTACCAGCACTGGTCTGTCAGGTGATACTTTAACAGCATTCTGCATATATTCTTCTAATTCCTTCTTCTCATAAACAACCTCCATTGCTCGACCTCCAAGCACATAAGAAGGTCTTACCAGCACTGGATAACCAATTTCTGCCGCGATTTTTTCTGCTTCTTGAAGTGAAGCCGCAACTTCACCCTGAGGCGCTGGAATATCGAGCTCATTTAAAAGACCAATGAATCTATCTCTGTCTTCTGCCAGGTCAATCGAATCAACTGAGGTTCCAAGTATCTCAACACCTGCTTCTGCCAGCGGCTCTGCTAAATTGACAGCAGTCTGTCCTCCAAACTGACAGATTACACCTTCCGGTTTTTCATTTTCTATAATATGCATAATGTCTTCTTTGGTCAGCGGCTCAAAATATAATCTATCTGAGGTATCAAAGTCTGTGCTAACAGTTTCCGGGTTATTGTTAACTATAATCGACTCATAGCCCTCTTCATTTAAGGTCCAGGCAGAATGAACACTGCAGTAATCAAATTCTATTCCCTGACCGATTCTAATTGGACCAGAGCCAATGACCATCACCTTTTTCTTATCGGTTGGCTGAGCCTCATTAACTTTTTCATAGGAAGAATAATAGTAGGGTGTTTCTGCCTCAAATTCTGCTGCACAGGTATCAACCATTTTAAAAACCGGATTTAACTGCAGCTGATCTCTAAGATTTTTTATTTCCTCTTCAGTCTTTTCAGTTAAAAGCGCAATCTCAGAATCTGAAAATCCTTTTTCTTTAGCTTTAAGCAGCAGTTCCTGATTTTTATTCAGCTCATCTTTACTGGCAGCAAGAGAGTTTTCTAAATCTATGATATTTTTCATCTTATACAGGAAGAAGGTGCTGATCTCAGTTATCTGATGGACTTCCTCAACTGTAAAACCCCGGCGCAGTGCTTCTGCTATTACAAAAAGCCGGTTATCATCTGCTTCATATAAAAAGTCTTTGATTTCCTGATCACTCAGTTTTCTAAATTCCTCCAGATAAAATCCGTAGCGGCCGATCTCAAGTGAGCGCACCGCCTTAAGCATTGAGGCTTCTAGATTTCTTTCAATTGCCATTACCTCTCCTGTGGCTTTCATCTGAGTTCCCAGATCACGATCAGCATAATGAAACTTGTCAAAAGGCCAGCGTGGAATTTTAAAGACCACATAGTCCAACGCTGGTTCAAAACAGGCTGTAGTTTTTCCTGTAATTGCATTATCTATCTCATCCAGGCTGTAGCCTAAAGCAATCCTTGCTGAAACTTTTGCAATTGGATATCCGGTTGCCTTGGAAGCAAGAGCACTGGAGCGGCTGACCCTGGGATTTACTTCAATAATATAATACTGAAAGCTCTCTGGATCCAGTGCATACTGAACATTACAGCCACCTTCAATTCCTAAGGCTCTAATTATTTTTAAAGCTGAGCTTCTAAACATCTGATATTCTTTATCTGTTAGAGTCTGGCTGGGAGCAACAACTATACTGTCCCCGGTATGAACACCAACCGGGTCAAAATTTTCCATGTTGCAGACCACTATACAGTTATCATTTTTATCCCGCATTACCTCATATTCTATTTCTTTCCAGCCCTTAATACTCTTTTCAATTAAAACCTGTCCGATTAAGCTGTGTTTGAAACCACGGGCAGTAATTTCTTTTAACTCTTCTAAGTTATCAGCAACTCCACCACCGGTTCCTCCCATTGTATAAGCCGGACGTACAATAACCGGATAGCCAATATCAGCAGCAATTTCAGCTGCCTGCTCTATATTTTCCGCAATTTTGCTGTCTAAAATCGGCTCACCAATTTCATTCATTAACTCTTTAAAAGTATTTCTATCTTCTGCCTTCTCGATTGTCTCAATTGGAGTTCCTAAAAGTTCTATATTTAAATCTTCTAAAATATTTGTTTCTGCCAGATCTATGGCCAGATTTAAAGCAATCTGTCCTCCCAGAGTTGGAATCAAGCCATCTGGATTTTCTTTTTTCAAAATCTCTATTATACTATCAACAGTTAAAGGCTCAATATAGACTCGATCGGCCATATTTTCATCTGTCATAATTGTAGCCGGGTTGCTGTTGACTAAAACAACTTCTAGACCTTCTTCTTTAAGAGCCCGGCAGGCCTGACTCCCGGAATAATCAAACTCAGCTGCCTGCCCAATAATAATCGGTCCTGAACCAATAACCATTACTTTATTAATATCTTTTCTTTTCGGCATCTTATCCTCCTTAAATTTTTTGAAATATATTTGGAAATATTTTCTAAGTACCGGGTACCATCAGCTCATCAATTCAACAAATTGATCAAATAGATAGTGAGAGTCTTCTGGTCCCGGAGAAGCTTCTGGATGATACTGAACAGAAAAAGCTGGATATTTCTGATGTTTAAAGCCTTCAACTGTCTGATCGTTTACATTGATATGAGTCAATTCCAAATCCAGCTCAGCCAGCGATTCTTCTTTAATGGCAAAACCATGATTTTGTGAAGTAATATAAACTCGATTTGTACTCAGGTCTTTAACCGGATGGTTGGCACCTCGATGGCCAAATTTAAGTTTGTAGGTTTCTGCACCACAGGCTCTACCCAAAAGCTGATGTCCGAGGCAGATTCCAAAGATTGGAACTTCTCCTAATAGTTCAGCAATTGTTTCTGCTACATAGTCGGCATCTTCCGGGTCACCGGGGCCATTTGAAACCATTACACCATCAGGACTATAATCTAATATTTTCTTAACTGAAGTGCTGGCCGGTACCATGATTACCTCACAATTCCTCGCAAGCAGTGAATTTTTAATATTATCTTTGGCTCCACAGTCAACTAAAACTACTCGATATTTGTTCCCTGCCCCATATTTTTCGACTTCTTTGCGGCTGACCTGAGATACTAAATCTCTACCGGAAAGCCCGGGTGCCTTTTTTGCTTTCTCTATCAATTCTTTATCACTTGAATTGTCAGTAGTTATAATACCGCGCATTGTTCCCTCTCGCCGCAAAATTTTAGTCAGGGCTCTGGTATCTATACCGTTAATTGCTGTAATTCCATTTTCTTTTAAATATCTTTCCAGTTTCTTCTTTAAACGCCAGTTTTCTGGTTCTTCAGCAAACTCTTTAACGATAAATCCATTGACATGAGATTTAAATGACTCAAAGTCATCTTCATTAATTCCGTAATTTCCTATTAAAGGATAGGTCATACAGACAATTTCTCCCTTGTAAGAGGGATCAGTAAGAATCTCCTGGTAACCAGTCATGCTGGTATTAAAAACTATTTCGCCTGCACTTTCTTCTTCGGCACCAAAAAGTTCACCTGTAAAAATACTCCCTTCTTCTAGAACAAGTTTTGCTTTTTTCATTTAACTACCTCCACTTTTTGTTTGCTAAAAAAATTAGCTTAATTTCAAGAGTATGATTTACTACTTTACTACTTTAAGT
>QBLP01000020.1 GCA_003070825.1 Halanaerobium sp.
ATTTAGCTGGAATATTTAATTTGTTAAAACTATTTATTTTATTGTTGTTTTGTGGTAAACTCATATCAGAATCTCCTTTTTGGTTTTGGTATGGTTTTTGTGCTAAAAACATTTTACCACAAACCTTAAGGGAGATTCTATTTTTTTATTCAAAAAAATTTGAACTAGATTTACTGTTTAAAGACTATCATAACTGAATTCGGTATTTTTACTTGCCGAATTCAAGTTAAAAATATTAGTTTAGAATAAGATAAGAGAAAGGTAGGGAATTAAATGGATAAAAGACTAAAAGGTTTAAAAGAAAGTATAGCAAAAAGAAGAGAAAAAGATACAGTTCGCTCCTACAGTATTGGACGAAATGAACCCTGTCCCTGCGGCAGTGGCAGGAAATTCAAAAAATGCTGTGCCCGCAATAATCCGGAGAAAAGTGTAGAGGAATATTTTGAGGCAATTAAAGATGCAGAAAATGAGGAAGAAGTACTAAATCTGCTTAAAGATGCGGTCAAAAATTATCCGCTTGAACACAGATTTTTACTGCCCCTGATTGTTTACAGCCTGCAGAGCAATAATTATCAGGAGGCCGGCAGATATTTACGTCACGCCTGGCAGCTGATGGGAACAGATCTGGATGAAGCTTTTATTTCTCCTCTGGTAAACATTATGCTGGATCAGGAAGAAATTGATGAAGCAGAAGCACTTGTGCGTCAGGCCCTGGAGGATAAGGGAGAAAGCATTCCGCTCTTAATTGCTCTGGCCGAGGTTTACAAAAAGGGTCAGAACTTTCAGCGGGTTAATGACATTATTGAGCGGGCAATGCAGATTGATGCCGAAAATTTACAGCTGATTGTTTTCCGCCTGGAAACTTTAATGGATTTAGATGATGTAGTCAGTGCGTTGAGTCTTTTTGAAAAATATTATGATCAGCTTAAAGAATACAAGCATATGCGGGTAATTTCATTTTTAGATGATTTTATTAAGGAAAGATTTAACCTTAAGGAAAATAAGAAGCTGAAGCAGAAAGAGGCTCTCTCCCGGGCAGCGAAAATTTTTAATGTCTTTCAGCAGCTTGATAATTTAAAAATGAGCAAAGCCGAAACTGAAGGCCGCAAGTTGCTGGCTGAAATTAAGGAGCTGGCACCTAAAAATTCCCAGATTGCTCTCGATATTCTCTCCCGTTATTTAGCGGCAGAGCTTTATCAGGATTTTGCTGACTTTGCTGATCAACTGGAAGCCGAACATATGAAAAACCCGGATTTTCTGAGACTTTTATTCCTGGCTGATTATCAGCAGGGGAATTTAAAAGCAGCTGAAGAAAAAATTAAGACTGCTTTCACTATCGAAAAAAGTAGAAAAGATGGGCATTTTCACAACTGGCAGGTTGCCTCTGACTACCTGAGATTTTTAGTAGATCACGGTGAGCAGGAGGACCTGGCTGATTTTGTCAGCGAATTTGCAGAGCTTATAGATGATGAGAAAAATCTGCTGGCCAGTTTAATGATGCTGATTGAAAATGAAGAGACCAGAAATTATCAAAAAACACTGCTTGAGAGTTTGTTAAACTTAATCGATGCTGCTAAGATTGATCAGATCAGAAAAAAAGATATTTACAATAACCGCCTGTTTATCAGTCTGGCTGCTCTGGATGGAGATGAGACTATCTATGACCAGGGGCGGGAAATGACTACCGAAGAATTAAAATCTGTGATAGCTGAAGTCGAAGCAGCAGGTGTTGAGACTCCTGCTTTAAGTTATGCCAGATTGAGACTTTTAAAATATCAGTCAGAACTGCAGGAGGATCGAAAAGAAGAACTGGTGGCCCGGGTTAAAGAAGCTGAGATAGAAAGCTATTTTGATACCGTTGCCTATTATGAGACCATTTTAAGATTTGGCGATCCGGCACCAATTTTGACCGAAATACCACACGGCAAATTCTTAGATGATGAATATCTGGATTTCTACCGTTTAATTGCAGCTTTAAAACTCAACTATTATGAAATGGGAACCGAGCTCTTCCACCGCCAGTTAATGCGGGAAAGCAAGCGGAATAAGGTGATGAGTTATTTGGTCAGACTGCTGCGTTACTTTAAAGAAGATAAGCTGATTGAACACTTTAAGGCAATGGAAGTTGATGAAGTAATTATCAACTATCTAAAGAAACTGACTGAAAAGAGAAATTAAATAGAAAGCGGACTTTAGGAAAAAATTCTTAAAAACACTTGTTATTCAGTTAGATAATTATTATAATATAGCTATAACAGCCGGGGCGGAATCTTAATTTTAAGAGCTGCACCCATTAAGAGTTGTTAAATACAATAAGTTTAGTCCACCTGGATCAATGGACTGGGATGGGAGGAAAAGAAAATAAAACTCAAAACAAGACAGATCGTGATTGCTGGTATGCTGGGAGCTATTTCTATTATTTTAGGTGCTACAGGACTGGGGTTAATTCCCTGGCCGAGTGCAGCCGGACATGCAACAATAATGCACCTGCCTGCTATTTTAGGTGGGATTATTGAGGGACCGATTGTCGGCCTTTTGATTGGTTTGATCTTTGGTATCTTTAGTTTTATCAGAGCAACCAATCCAATTTTTGCCGACCCACTGATTGCAGTTTTACCAAGACTTTTTATTGGAGTAGCAGCTTATTATGCCTACCGCTCCACTAAAAATTTCAATCAGAGTACTTCTTTAATTCTGGCAGGAGCAGTTGGTACTATTGTCAACACAGCTGGAGTCTTAATTTTAGCTGTAGTTAGAGGTTATTTACCGGCAAGTGCTGCCTGGGCAGTAGCTTTTACCAATGGAATTCCGGAGATAATAGTCGCTGCCGTGTTTTCACTGATTATCGGTAAGGCACTGATTAACTTTCAAAAAAATAGTTAAGATAAAAAGACTGAGGCAGGAGCTTCAGTCTTTTTTGCGGCGTGATATATTGAACCAGGTCCAAAACGCCCGTTTTGGACCTGGTTATAATGAATGATTTCACAAATAACTGTTTTTTGACTTCATTACTCCGGATAATGTATAATATATTATATAGATCAGGAGTAATTCAACTCCGATTTAGGCTTGAGAGGAGGAGTTAAAATGAAAGATAAGCAGAGAATTAAAGAAGTGCTGGAAAATACTGAAATACTGCTTGAACCAGACGATTTAATTTCTACAGAACATGATACAACTCTCCACTATTATGTACTCAGCAAGCCATATTATCTGGATGAATTTCCGGAGGAAGGACCAGAAACCAAGGTGAGAGAAGGAAAAATCACCTGGGAAAAGCCAAAATTGTTAACTCCGGATTATATGATAAATATGAGTGGGTTTAGTGGTGAAGCAAAGAAGGCTATGCAGATCATTGCTCGCGAAAACCCCGATCTGGCCGGACTGCTTTATAAGATGAATTATAGAAAACAATCAATTAGTACCTTTACTATCAGCAGAGAAATTGAGGCTGCTGAAGCTGAAATAAGAGACGATATAGATGAAGATGATGATAATTTAACTGTAATTATCAAAGGAGTAGATGAGCTCTGGGATGTTTCACTGATGAAATTTATCCAGACTCTAATGTTAAAGAGTGCTTATAAATCTCAGCTTCCTGACTATGAGGAAAAGGGGTTTTTGAGCACAGATGATAAAGGCTATTCTGTAGTTACCAGAAATCTCGAAGGACTGCCAATAGCAGCCAGTGAAGAGATCGAAAAAATGTTTGAGATGGTTAAAAATGGTGAGGAAGATCCTTCAAAATTAAAGAAGGAGCTTGATCGCTGGGGAGTTTTTAATGCATATCAGGATAGATTTTTTGATCTTTTTAGGGAGGACTGATAATGATGAAAAGTGCTTATGAAATTGCAATGGAAAGAGCAGATGAAGTTTATGGAACAAATGATAAGGATCATAATTCTCTAGAAATTAGAGAAGAACTGAAAGAAATTATGGCGCCATTTTTTAAAGAAGAGATGGATGCTGAAGGTTTATGGCATGAACTGGGAGATAAAGAGGATACTTATTTAAAAGAAGCACAGCTGATGTTGATTGAATCAATTGGACTCCGCAACTCTTCTGAACAGATAAAAAGACGTAAAGAAGCTGTAGTGGCTGTTGAATCACTTAAAGAAAGTGGAAATACAAGTTTCTTTGAGAAACAGTTTACCCAGGCACAGAGCCTGCAGCAGCAGTATCAGACTCAAAAGAAACAGCTTGATGAGCAGGTAAAACAGCACTTAGAACAGGCTCAGGGACAGAGTCAAAACCCACTGGCTGCCGCTCAGGGTGGTAATGACGGGCAGAATGGCATGAATGCTCAGATGAGACAGCAGCTGGCCCAGAAGGTATCAGAGTTTCAGGAAGGATACAATAAGCGTTTTAATAAGTTAATCGATAAAATGAAAGCTGAAATTGAGTAACAGGTGAAAAAATTTAACTATTATTTAAAAATAAAGCTAAAAATTAAATAAAAATTTAAAAATCCGGCCTTTGAGTCGGGTTTTTTTGCTTTAAAAGCTAAAAATAAACAGGAAAAGATTAATTAAGCTAGAATAATATATTAAGAAGCAAATATAGGTACCGGGTACTTGTAAATATTTTCCTTATTTAAACAACAGCTTTTTGACAAATATTTACAAGTACCCGGTACCATCAGGATGGGGGCTAAATAATGATTAAAAACATAGTATTTGATCTGGGAAATGTGCTGCTGGAATTTGATCCGGAAAGTTATCTGGATGAACTGGGATACAGTGATGATTTAAAGTCACAGCTGATAACCGAAATTTTTGAGACCGAGGAGTGGCTGCAACTTGATCGGGGAACCATCAGCCAGAAGCAGGCGGTAGAAAAATGGCAGCAGAGAAATCCAGATCTGGCCGACAAAATTGCAGAGGTAATGGCTGAATGGGAAAAGATTTTAACACTCAAGAAAGACAGCCTGGAAATCTTAAAATCAACAGCCCAAAAAAATTATAATCTTTATATTTTATCAAACTTTCATCAGCAGGCATTTGATTATATCAGCAGCAAATATGATTTCTTTAAATACTTTGATGGTCGGGTAATTTCTGCTGATGTTAATTTGATCAAACCAGAAGCAGAGATTTATGATCATTTACTTAATAAATTTAATTTAAAAGCTGAAGAAACTCTTTTTATAGATGACTCGAAAGCCAATATCGAGGCAGCCTTAAAAAAGGGAATCCGGGTAATACATTTTAAAGATGCTGAAAGTCTGGATGAGGAGTTAAAATTATATCTTAAGGAGTGAAGCTAATGCCTCATATATTATTTGGCCGTTCCAAAGAACTGGAGATTGAAATTACAGAATATTTAGACCTTGTTAATCAGGGGGCTCTGACATTTAAAAGAGATTTAAAGAGGTATATTCAAAAAGATTTTGAGCTTTTTGAGGAATCGCTGACTGACATTAAAAAGATTGAAAATAATGCTGATGAACATCAAAAGGACATTAAATATAAGTTGTATAAATATATGCTGATTCCGGAATCAAGAGCCGATGTTTTAAATATTATTGAAGAAATTGATACGATAACTGATCTGGCCAAGGAAGTGATTTATGAAATTTCGATAGAAAGGCCGGTGATTCCAGCAGGATTAGAAAGTGATTTTTTGGAGCTGGTTGAAAATAGTGCAGAGGCAGTTGACATGCTGGTTAAATGTGTGCGGGCATTTTTCGAAGAAATTTCGCAGGTTAATGATTATGTCAATAAGGTTCATTTTTATGAACATCAGGCAGATAAAAACGAAGAAAGGTTAAAAAGAAAAATATTTTCTGATCAGTGTGAGGAAATAGAAATTGCCTATAAGCTTCAGCTCAGATATTTTATTGAGGAGATTGCCGCTTTATCTGATCAGGCCGAAATGGTCAGTGAGGATGTTTCTGTAGCAGCTGTAAAAAGAAGAATTTAAATCAGTAAATGGTGGTGTGAAAAATGATTGAAGTTATTATCTATCTGTCAAGCGGCCTCTTTTTAGGCTGGTCTTTAGGTGCCAATGATGCAGCCAATATTTTTGGAACTGCAGTTGGCAGTAAAATGGTCAAATTTTCAACAGCTGCTCTGATTATGACAATTTTTGTAATTCTGGGTTCAGTTGTTAGTGGGGCAGGAGCATCTCATACCCTTGGAGCTCTGGGACAGGTAGGCACACTGCCGGCAGCTTTTGTAGTGGCTTTTGCAGCAGCAGTTGCAGTGTCCTGGATGACAAAATTAAGTCTGCCGGTTTCTACTTCACACTCGATTGTAGGAGGGATAATTGGCTGGAACCTTTATTCTGGTTATGCCACTGATCTGAGTGTGCTGAGAGAAATTGTAGGAGCCTGGATATTTTCACCGGTTCTTTCGGCTTTTTTTGCTGTTGTTTTATATTTCGCTTTTAGGAAATGGCTGAATAATGCCAGAGTTCATCTGCTGCAGCTCGATTTTTATACCCGCTGGGGATTATTGATTGTTGGTGCTTTTGGAGCCTATTCTCTGGGAGCTAATAATATTGCCAATGTAATGGGAGTCTTTACCGGTATTATGGAGATTCCGGCTTATAATCTCAGTATTTTTAGCTTCAGTGGAGCTCAGCAGCTTTTTCTGCTGGGAGGGATTGCAATTTCCGTTGGGGTAGTAACTTATTCTAAACGTGTGATGCTTACTGTTGGCTCAAATATTATGGATATTTCTCCAATTGGAGCTTTTATTGTTGTGCTGGCGAGCTCGACTACACTTTTTGTCTTTGCTTCAGCAGGTCTCAAAGATTTTTTAATAATGCTTGGTCTTCCTTCCTTTCCACTGGTTCCTGTATCAAGTTCTCAGGCAGTAGTGGGCGCAGTACTGGGGCTGGGGCTGGCAAAAGGTGGGCGCAATATTAATTTTAAGCTGCTGGGTAAAATTGGTGTCGGCTGGGTCCTGACTCCAATTACAGCTGCAGTCATTTCATTTTTCCTCTTATTTTTTATGCAGAATGTTTTTATTAGATCAGTAGTGTAAATTTACAGTTAAACTGCAGAAGCTGATTTTAAAGGCTTAACTAGATAATTTTTATAAGTTAATAAGTTTTTGGAGAGGTGATAAGATGTTTGAAAATATTCAGCTGGAGGGTTATCTGCAGCTGATCATAGAAAAAATAGAAAATAATCTATTAGTCTGGTCCAATTTGATCGAATTAATTATTTTTGCTTTACTTACAGCTGCAGCTTTTTTCCTGGCAAAATTTTTATACAGCCATGCAGATGATCTGTTGGGGAAAATCAAAGCTTTAAAAGAACGCAAGAAGCTCAGGATTCTCGATAGGCTATTATTTCCTTTGATTTTAATGATTCTGATTGGGCTCTATTATGTTGTTGCTGTTGCCTTTAGTCTGCCGGTAGTAATTATTAGTATTTTTGGAAACTTAGTTTCTGCCTGGTTGATAGTTAAGGCAATCACCCTGTTTTTCCCCCGCAATAAAATGTTTCGGTTTTTGTCCATTTTGATCTGGATTATTGCAGCCTTAAGAATTTTAAATATTTATCAGGAAACAATTAATCTGCTGGACAGTCTGGCTTTCAGCAGTGGTAATTTAAGAATTTCTCTGCTGCTGATAATTAAAGCAATTATTATCTTCAGTGTTTTATTCTGGCTTGCCGGTAAAGTAAGCAGGATTGTTACCTCCAGAATTGACAGCAGTGACGGCCTAACACCGTCAATAAAAGTACTTTTAAATAAGATAGCTAAATTTCTAATCTTTACTTCAGCAGTCTTATTTACCTTAAGCTCGGTTGGAATCGACTTAAGTGCCTTTGCTTTCCTTGGTGGTGCTATTGGTGTTGGCTTAGGTTTTGGACTGCAGAAGATTGTATCTAATTTTATCAGTGGAATTATTATTTTAGTTGATAAATCAATCAAGCCCGGTGATGTAGTTGAAATAGGAAATGTTTACGGCTGGGTGAGGAAGCTGGATATCCGTTTTGTCTCAGTTGTAACCCGCTCCGGTAAGGAATTTTTGATTCCAAATGAAGATTTTATCACCAAAGAAGTGATCAACTGGTCTTACAGTGATGAACTTGTTCGAGTTGATGCAGAAGTTGGAGTTTCTTATGACAGTGATTTAAGGCAGGTCCAGGAACTGATGATGCAGGCAATTGAGGAAAAGGAAAGAATTTTGACTGACCCGGCCCCAAATGTACTCTTAATGGGCTTTGGAGATAGTTCTGTTAATTTTGAAATCCGCTTCTGGATCAGTGATCCGCGCAATGGAATTCAGAATATCCGCAGTCAGGTTTTACTTTCAATCTGGGACAACTTTAAGGAACACGATATTGAAATCCCATTCCCACAGCGGGATTATCATTTGCGGTCACTGCCGGAGGATTTGAATAATTATTTTAAAGATAGTCAAAGAAATGAAAAAAATCCAAAAAAAGATAATCAGTAGCAAAATGATTTAAATGAGGAGGCTAATCATGGGTAAAATATTAATTCCTTTAGCTGATGGTTTTGAAGAAATTGAAGCTGTGACTAATATTGATGTTTTAAGAAGAGCTGGCCTGGATGTGATTACAGCCGGGATTGGAAGTAAAAAGATTAATGGAGACCATGGAATAAAGATTGAGACTGATACTGAAATTTCTGAGATTACAGCAGATGAACTGTCGGCTGTAGTTTTACCGGGTGGTATGCCTGGTGCTGCAAATTTAAGAGATAGTGCTGAATTGTTAAAATTAATTAGAGCTGTTAATGAAAAGGGCAATTTATGTGCAGCAGTCTGTGCAGCACCGATAGTACTGGAAGCTGCTGGTATTTTAACAGACAAAAATGCCACCAGCTATCCGGGTTTTGGAGAACAGATGGATTCAGCAAACTATCGGGAAGAAAGAGTAGTTATTGACGGCAACATTATAACGGGAAGAGGTCCTGGAGTTGCCATGGAATTTGCTTTAACTATTGTGGAATATCTACTCGACGGTAAAGAGAGAGTTGAACTGGAAAAAGCAATGCTGGTAAAAAATTAAACTGATTTAATGAATAAGCCTCCCCCAGATTTGGGGGAGCTTTTCCAAAGCTAATAAAATTAACTAAGTTGTTTAGGGGGAGTAAAATGGCAGCAATTAAATTAAGTGCACTTGATCATATTTTTGAAAAATATGAGGGAAAAAAAGGCAAATTGATTCCTGTTCTGCATGAGATACAGGAAGAGGTTGGTTATCTTCCGGTAGAAGTTCAGCGCTATGTCAGCGAAAAACTGGGAGTTGCAATGAGTAAAATTTATGGAGTTATTAGTTTTTACTCGTTTTTTACAACTGAGCCCAAAGGAGAGCATACAATTGGAGTCTGTATGGGCACCGCCTGCTATGTCAAAGGAGCAGAAGACATTTTAAATAGGTTAAAAGAAGAATTAGGTATCGAAACTGGTCAGACAACTGCTGATAATAAATTTACGATGACAATGACCCGCTGTTTGGGAACCTGCAGCATGGCACCGGTAATCATGATTGATGATCAGGTTCACGGCAACCTTGAAGCAGAAAAAATTCCAGAGATAATCAATAAATATTAATAATTGGGGTGTAAAAATGGCGAAAAAAGAAATCTTAATCTGTGCCGGAACTGCCTGTTTATCTGCCGGAGCAGAGGAGATCAAAGACAAGTTTAAAGAGGAGATAAAAGAACTTAATTTGACTGAAGATTATGAAACAAAAACAGTGATCAGTAATACTGGCTGTATCGGCCCCTGCAGTTTGGGACCAATCGCGATAGTTAAAGATGACAATACCTTTTACGGTCATTTAAAAACTGAAGATGTGGCTAGAATTGTTAGAGAACATCTTTTGAATGGCAGAGTTGTAGAAGATTTATTAACTGAAGAAGAGGGAGAAAAAGTTGAAGATTTTAAAGAAATACGCTTTATGAAAAAACAGAAGCGGATTGCTCTAAGAAATACAGGAATCATTGATCCCAATAAAATTGAAGAGTATCTTGAAAGGGACGGCTATCAGGCTTTAAAAACCGTGCTGAATGAGCTGACTCCACTGGAGGTAATCGAAGAAATCAAAGCTTCGGGCCTCAGAGGTAGAGGGGGAGCTGGTTTTCCTACCGGCTTGAAGTGGAGCTTTGCCCATCAGGCAGCCGGGGAGCAGAAATACATAATCTGTAATGCAGATGAGGGAGACCCTGGTGCTTTTATGGACCGCAGTATCTTAGAGGGTGATCCCCACAGTATTATTGAAGCAATGGCAGTTGCCGGTTATGCAATTGGTGCTGATCAGGGTTTTGTCTATGTGCGGGCAGAATACCCACTGGCAGTTAAAAACTTAAAGATTGCCATTAGGGCAGCAGAAAATAATGGTTATTTGGGCAGCAATATTTACGGCAGTGATTTTTCATTTAATTTAGAAGTGCGTGTTGGAGCCGGGGCCTTTGTCTGTGGAGAAGAAACCGCCCTGATTGCTTCAATCGAAGGCAAAAGAGGACAGCCTTCAACCAAACCACCTTATCCTGCTAATTCTGGCTTGTGGGGAAAGCCAACTGTAATCAATAATGTAGAAACTCTGGCCAATATTGTGCCGATAATTAATAAGGGCAGTCAGTGGTTCAGCAGTATTGGTACCGAAAAAAGTAAAGGGACCAAAGTATTTGCGGTGGCAGGTGATGTTAAGGAGACAGGTCTGGTTGAAGTACCAATGGGCACAACTTTAAGAGAAATTGTTTTTGAGATAGCAGGTGGAATTGCCGACGGCAAGGAATTTAAGGCAGCTCAAATCGGTGGACCTTCTGGAGGGACAATTCCCAAAGAATACTTAGACCTAAAGATAGATTATGAGTCAGTTAAGGAAGCGGGAGCGATAGTTGGCTCCGGCGGCCTGGTAATTATGGATGAAGATAATTCAATGGTTGATGTGGCAAGATTTTTTCTAGATTTTACTGAAGATGAATCCTGCGGCAAATGTACTCCCTGCCGGGTTGGAACCAAAAGGATGCTCGATATTTTAGAAAAAATTCTGGACGGTAAAGGCAGCCAGCAGGACCTTGATAAATTAGAAGAGCTGGGAAATGTAGTTAAAGAAACCTCTCTCTGTGGACTGGGTCAGACTGCTCCCAATCCAGTTTTAAGTACACTAAAGTACTTTAGAGAAGAATACGAAGAATTAATCAATACTGCAGAGGAGGGGAATTAAATCGTGGAGATAACTATCGATAAACAAAAAATTGAAGTTGAAAAAGGAAAAACTGTCTTAGAAGCAGCGGAAGAGAACGGGATTGCGATTCCAACTCTCTGCCACAGCCCATTTTTGGAGGATGTGGGTGCCTGCAGAATGTGCCTGATTGAGGACCTTGCTGACGGCAAATTGAAAACTTCCTGTACAACTGAGGTCAAAGATGGGATGGAAGTCCTTACTAAAAGTAAGCGAGTCGAAGATTCGCGCCGGACAATTTTAGATTTATTAATTTCTGACCATCCCCTAGACTGCATGACCTGTGAGGCAGACGGCAGCTGTACTCTTCAGGATTTAGCCTATCAGTACGGGATTGAGCGCTCTTCCTATGGGACAAAATCGGAGCCCCGCTTTAAAGTTGAAAGAGATAATGAATTTATTGAGCTGGACCCTGATAAATGTATTTTATGCGGTAAGTGTATTCGAGTTGATCAGGATATTCAGTGTTCAGATGCCATAGATTTTGTGGAAAGAGGATTTCAGACTAAGGTGGGAGCAGCGAGTGACGAAGGGCTGGGTGGAGAAGACTCGACCTGTGTTTTCTGCGGTCAGTGTGTGGAACTCTGTCCAACTGGAGCCTTAAGCTATATACCTTCTCAAAAGAAAGGTAGAGAATATAATTTTGAAAAGACTGTTACAACCTGTCCCTACTGTGGAGTCGGCTGTCAGCTGGAACTAAAGACAAAGGATAGAAAGGTAATTGAAGTTGGCTCAGTTTACCGAGAGGGTACTCCCAATCCCTATGGTGAAGCCTGTGTTAAGGGAAGGTTTGGTTATGATTTTATCAACCATCCTGACCGGCTCAAAAAACCATTAATCAAAAGAAATGGTAAATTTGAAGAGGCAGAATGGGAGGAAGCCCTGTCACTGGTAGCAGAAAAGCTGACTGAAATTAAGGATGAATATGGTGGCCGAGCTCTGGCAGGTTTGAGCTCTGCTAAATGTACTAATGAAGAAAACTACTTAATGCAGAAATTTATGCGGGCTGTAATCGGGACAAACTCTGTTGACCACTGTGCCCGTTTATGCCATGCCTCTACAGTTGCCGGCCTGGTTAAAGCTTTCGGCTCGGGGGCAATGACTAACTCGATCAGTGAAATTGAAGGTTCAGATCTGATCTTTGTAATTGGCTCCAATCCAACTGAAAACCATCCGGTAATCGGTAGTAAGATGAAAAAAGCTCATAAAAATAGGACAAAATTAATTGTAGCAGATCCCCGCCAGATTGAATTATCCGGCCTGGCAGAAGTAGCAGTCCAGCAGCAGCCCGGTACAGATGTGGCTTTGCTCAACGGTCTGATGCATGTGATTATCGAGGAAGGACTGGCTGATCAGGAATTTATTGCAGAGCGAACCGAAAACTATGAGTATCTGGCTTCAGTTGTTGAAGACTATACTCCCGAAAAAGTAGCAGAGATCACGGGAGTAGAGGCAGCTAAAATTAAAAAAGCAGCCCGACTTTTTGCTGAGGCAGATAAGGCAGCAATCTATTTTGCTATGGGTATCACTCAGCACAGAACCGGTACAGATAATGTGCTTTCTGTAGCTAATTTAGCACTGCTGACCGGAAACGTCGGTAGAGAAAGTACAGGTGTTAACCCACTCCGCGGCCAGAATAATGTTCAGGGTGCCTGTGACCTGGGAGCTTTATCCAATGTTTACCCTGGTTATCAGTCAGTTGAAGACCCCGAGATAAAAGAAAAGTTTGCCCGGGCCTGGGAAACAGAAGAACTTTCAGCTGAGGTCGGCTTAACTGTGGTTGAAATATTTAAGCAGGCGGGTGAAGATATTAGAGGCCTCTATATCATTGGCGAAAACCCGGTGATTTCTGATCCGGACCAGCGTCATATAGAAGAAGCACTAGACAGTTTAGATTTTCTGGTTGTAGAAGATATCTTTTTGACTGAAACTGCTCAATTTGCTGATGTTGTACTGCCGGCTGCCTGTTTTGCAGAAAAAGAAGGTACCTTTACTAATACCGAGCGCCGGATTCAAAAAGTTAATAAGGCAATTGAGCCTCCTGGAGAGGCCAGAGCTGACTGGAAGATTATCTCCGAAATTTCTACCAGAATGGGTTATCAGATGAACTATGATTCTCCTGCTGATATCATGGCAGAAATTGCAGAAGTCACTCCAATTTATGGTGGTATTTATGCAGATCGTCTGGGAGATAAGGGTCTGCAGTGGCCCTGTAAAGATCGAGAAGATCCTGGTACTAAGTTTTTACATCAGGGAGAATTTGCCCGGGGCAAGGGTAAGTTTCATCCGGTAACTTATATTCCACCAGCTGAAGAAGTGGATGATGAGTATGACTATATTATGATGACCGGAAGAATGCTCTATCACTTTCATACCGGAACGATGACCAGAAATTCGGAGCCAATTGATAAACATGAGCCCGATGCCTATCTTGAAATTAATAAAAAGGATGCTAAAAAGTTGAGAATTAAAGAGTGGGATCGGGTCAGGGTGACTTCCCGCCGGGGTGAGGTAGAAACCAATGTCCGAATTGGAGACAGAGTCCAGCCGGGGCAGATCTTTATGCCGTTCCACTATGCAGAAAGCCCGGCGAACAGACTGACCAATCCTGTTCTGGATAAAGATGCAAAAATCCCGGAGCTTAAAGTAACAGCAGTGAAGATTGAGAAAGTGGAATAAAATAATAGAGCAGTAAAATTTGAATAAATCTAAAAAACCACACCAGTATTTTTGGTGTGGTTTTTATTATCAGTTATCAAAAAAATTACTTTTAAAGATTTCAAAACAGACTTCAACAATCTCTGGATCAAATTTGCTTCCTTTATTTTCAATTAAAATTTCTAAAGCTTCTTTTTTGCTGACCGCTTTACGATAAGGTCTTTCAGAAAGCATTGCAGTAATTGAATCCGCTGCTCCAATAATTTTAGCTTCTTTTAAAATTTCATCTCCTTTTAAAGCTGCTGGATAACCAGAGCCATCAATTCTTTCATGGTGCTGTAAAATAATCTCTTTTATTTTTGGGTCAAAGTCCACATTTTTTAAAATTTCATAGCTCAGCTTGGGGTGGGTTTCAATTATTTTAAACTCCGCCGCTGTCAGTTTTTCATTTTTATTAATAATTTCTGAAGGTAGATATATTTCACCAAGATCATGCAGGAGAGCGGCAGTTTTTAGTGATTCTAAATTCTGAGCAGAAAAAGATAAAAATTTTCCGATTTCAGAGGTCAAAGCTGCTACATTTTGAGAAAAATTCTTTTTATAATAGAATTTTTTAGAATGCATTTCACTTAAGGCCTGAATCAGAGATTTATTTAAATTATCATTACTTTTCACAAAGTCAAGATGTGTTAAACCCATTAAATAGTCAAGTGAAACCTCAAAAAAACTAGCTACCTCAATTAAAAAATTATTAGAAGGAGTTCTGACACCCCTTTCATATTGAGCAATAGTTGACCTTGAATAGTTAAGTTTACTGGCTAATTTATCCTGAGTTAAGTTCATTTCTTTTCTTAAAGTCCTTAGACGGTCTTTAAAATTATCCATTTATATACCTCTTTCTCAACACACTTTTAATATTCTATAGCAAAAGCCAGGTTAATTCAATGCTTAAAATAAATCAAACAAAGAATGTAACAAATTCAATTATACTCTGTTTGGATAGCATAATATCTGTCTCTTATACACATCTCCGAG
>QBLP01000172.1 GCA_003070825.1 Halanaerobium sp.
GAAAAAAATATTAAAAATATAGCTGCCTATAAGTTTGGACAGCCTGAAACGCTGGCAGTTTATACTGATTTTTTCATTCAGGATCTTGGGAGTAAAGACAGCTTAATTAATTATCTGCAGCAAAATGAGGAAGCTGTTATTTTAATCAGTGAGGATGACTGGAGGGAAATCAAAGATATTTTCAAGCAGAAAAAAGAAGTCATTTATCAGTCAAATGACTATAATCTGATTTATCATTTAGTTAATTAATATAGTATCTTAAAATTATTAAAAGGTTGTGATGACATGAAAAAAAATAAGTATGATTTTTCAATTGTAGTACCGGTTTATAATGAACTTAAAAATTTATCTCCTTTAACGGAGAGCATTGTTGAGGAATTAGGAAGTGAAAATCTAGATTATCAAATCATTTATGTTGATGATGGCAGCCAGGATGGAAGCAGCAAAAAAATAGATGAGCTCGCGGCAGAAATTGAAATACTTTCGGCAGTACATTTTAAGGAGAATAATGGTCAGACGGCAGCTTTTCTGGCTGGATTTAGAAAAGCTGAAGGTGAATACATAATTACTTTAGACGCAGATCTTCAGGTCAGACCGGAGGATATATTTAAAATGCTTCCCTATCTTAAAGAATATGATATGGTAGTCGGGAAAAGAGTTAATCGTAATGATGGAATTGTAAAAAAGATATCATCACTAGTTGCTAATGGGGTTAGGAATTTCATTACTGGTGAGGAAATTACTGATACAGGTTGTCCTCTAAAGATTTTTAAAAATGAAATACATAAAGAGTTTTACCCTTTTAATGGAATGCACAGGTTTTATCCTACTCTGGCGCGAATGAACAAATATAGTGTTAAGGAAGTTGCTGTTAATCATTATCCTCGTAAATATGGGGAATCAAAATATGGAGTAAATAATAGAATGTGGCGTGGTTTGCTGGATACTCTTGTTGTGAGATGGATGAAGAAGAGAATTATAAACTATACAATAAAGAAGGATTAATTTATGATTTGATTTAAACATAAATAACACCATCTTTAAGTAAGAGATCTCTGCTGGCTTTAAAATATACATATCAGGACCCAAAAATAGCAGTTTCTTCCTGGGGGGAGCTTACAGAATATTATGTCCACCTTTTTCCATCATGCTGCCCCCGATAAAAACCAGATCAGCAATACTATAAATTTGTGCAAGTTCTTCAATAGTATTTTAAATAAGAGTATCAATTTTATCAGGGTTTTGTTTTTTAAGCTCTGATTTTTTATATCTTTAGAATAAATGCCAAATATTTCTTTTGAGCAGCTTTCTTTTAAGTAGTTATAGATTAAACCGATGAATACTCCAGACCATATTTCCTTAAAGCATCTTCCCCTTCTCCATTCTTATCCGGGCAATTTTTTTGCTGATCCACTACCTGACTAATCTGTAGATCACAAATAATACTCATCAGCATAGCCAGTTGATTATTGCTTAGGGATAGTTAAAAATCTAAAATATTGTTACTGGCTTTTTTAGCTGCAGCATCTAAATCTGTGCCAGAAGCGATAGTATAAAAAGCATTTTTTGTTTCCCTAAATTTTAATGAATAAATTTAAAATCAAAATATTTATTATAGATTACAACATAGAATTCCTCTCCTGTCAGAAAATCGACAAAAACCGACAGGTTCACGGTGCGTGAACATAAACGCACATAAATAAGCATAAATAAAAATAAAAAAGACAGCCTATTGGCTGTCTTAATCTCAAAATGGTACCCTCAAGGGGATTCGAACCCCTGCCGCCAGGATGAAAACCTGGTGTCCTGGACCCCTAGACGATGAGGGCAAATTTTTATACAGTTTTGTTGACTGCAATAAATATAATAGCATAAGAAATAATCAGCGTCAAGAAATTTTCTGAAGAAATATAATTTAAAATTTTCGCTCTATTATGGCTGCTAGCATAGTGATTTTAGCAATTTTAAAAGCCAGATTTTAGTAGATAGCTAATGATTTATAACAAGAATCAATTTTGGGACAAGGAAGTAGTGAGGGAATCTAGAATAGTATACTTAGAGCAGAAATTATTTATAATATTTTTCAAGTGGGGGGAATTTAAAATGAAAATTGCAGTTATTGGTGCTGTAGCAGCAGGTACAAGTGCAGCTGCTAAGGCAAGACGAACAGATAAAAATGCAGAAATAGTAGTTTTTGAAAAAGATACAGATATTTCCTATGCAGGCTGTGGACTTCCTTATTATATTTCAGGAGTAACTCCAACTCGAGATAAAGTTGTAATGAATACGGCTCAGGATTTTAAAGAAAAATATAATGTAGAAGTACGTCTGCAGCATGAAGTAACTAAAATTAATAAAGATGATAAAAAACTTTATTATAAAAACCTTAATAGTGGAGAAAATGGAGAATATCAATTTGATAAATTAATTATCAGTACTGGTGCTTCAGCAATTAAGCCGCTATTTGCTGGACTTGATTTAGAAAACATATTTACACTGAGATCAGTAGAGAGCGCTGATCAGATTAAAGTAGCTGTCAGTAGACAGGAAACGCAAAAAGCTGTAATTATTGGTGCCGGACTGATTGGCCTAGAAATGGCAGAGGCTTTTAGTGAATTAGGGATGGAAGTTACAGTTGTTGAACTTGAAGACCAGGTTTTACCACCATTTAGTAAAGAAATGGCTGATCTTGTAGCTGAACACTTAAAAGAAAAGGGTGTTAATTTAATTTTAGATGATGGTATAGACCATTTTGAAGGTTCAGGCAGGGTAGAAAAGATTGTAACAGCTTCTAGTAGAGAAGTTGAAGCTGATCTGGCACTGCTTTCAATTGGAGTTAAACCTAACTCAAAACTGGCCCAGGAGGCTGGAATCGAAGTTGGTGAGACAGGGGCAATTAAAGTCAATGAAAAATTAGAGACTAATGTTAAAGATATTTATGCTGCCGGTGACTGTGCTGAATCAACAGATCTGTTGACAAATAAAGATGTCTGGGTTCCGCTTGGTTCAACTGCTAATAAACAGGGAAGGACTGCCGGCGAAAATGCTGCTGGGGGAGAGGCAGAGCATTATGGAATTTTAAAAACTGGAATCACCAAGATTTTTGATCTCACAGCTGCTAAAACTGGTTTAGGATTAAAAGAAGCTAAAAAAGAAGGTATTGATGCAGCTGCAGTTAAAATTAAGGCCCACAATCATGCCAGTTATTATCCCGGAACAGACTCTATTCATCTCAGAGGTATTTTTGATAAAATAAATGGTGTTATAGTGGGAGCAGAAGTAATTGGTGGTGATGGCTCTGATAAAAGAATTGATGTTCTGGCAGCAGCAGTTTATAATCGGATGACAGCAGATGAGCTTTTCCAGGTTGACCTTGCCTATGCACCTCCTTATTCTGGGCCCAAAGATGCTGTGGCTATTCTGGGAATGGTTGCTGAAAAGAAATTATGATTTTGTTCTTTTCTCACCAATCTGTTATAATAAAAATAACAAAGTATTTTACTAAACTTTAAATAAATGTAACAGGAGTGAAAAAGTATGGCTCGTCCAACTAAAGATCGGATTATAGAAAAATTACCTGAAATTAGATTTTTTAAACCGGCAGGTGTCCCCGGACATCAGCTGGAGGTAGTTGAGATGACAATGGAAGAAGTAGAGGCTCTTCGCTTAAAAGATGTTGAAAGTTTAACTCAGGCTGAAGCAGCCGAAGTGATGAATGTTTCTCGTCCAACCTTTCAGAGGGTACTAACTTCAGCCAGAAAAAAAGCAGCTGAAGCTTTAACCTGTGGTAAAGCAATAAAATTTGAGGGTGGAGATTATCGACTTGTGAGACCGGGGCACTGCCCGGAGTGCGGTAAAAAAATGCGGAGAGGTAGAGCCCATCAGCACGGTAAGAATTTTGCTAAAGAACCATGTGATGACTGTGATGACAGTCAAGATTCTTAAAGTTTGAAAAAGGGAAAAGACTGGCTTTATTATTATAAGATTTGTGAAACTAATTTAGTACATTGATTCAGGAGAATTGGAGACAGATAAAGGAGGCAGAATATGAAGGTTAATGTTGACTGGCAGGGAGATTTAGAATTTAAAAACCAGCTGCCATCAGGTCATGAGCTGACAGTTGATGCAGCAGAAAAAAGTGGTGGTCATAACAAAGGTCCAAGACCAATGGAACTACTGCTCAGCGGTCTGGCTGGCTGTACTGGAATAGATGTTGTTTTGATTTTAAATAAAATGAAGACTGAATTAGAAGACTTCGATATGGAGGTTGATGCTGAAAGAGCAGAAGAGGCTCCCAAGCGTTTTACTAAAATTCACATTAAGTATAAATTTAAAGGAAAAAAACTGGATGAGCGCAAAGTAGAAAGGGCAATTAGACTTTCTGAAGACTGTCTCTTATACACATCT
>QBLP01000173.1 GCA_003070825.1 Halanaerobium sp.
CAGCGTCAGATGTGTATAAGAGACAGAGATAGTAAAGGACAGCTAAGAGAACAGGGATTAGCAAAATAAATGTTTTTTGATTGAAAAACTGCATAATTAACCTCCCTAAAGAGCTGATATTAAATTAAATAAAAATATTTTTCTATAAATCAAGACAATAAAATTAAATCTCTCTGCTGACAGTGTTCTCTAAACTTCCAATTCCTTCAATTTCAATTGTTATTTGGTCTCCGTCTCTTAAAAAAATCTTCTCTTCTCTGGCAAATCCAACCCCCTCAGGAGTACCGGTTAGAATAACTGTCCCCGGCAGCAAAGTCATATTATGTGATAAATAACTAATCAGCTGTTCTACCTTAAAAATCATATCTGAGGTTTTCGACTCCTGCATAGTTTTTCCATTTAAAATTGATCTAATCTTTAAGTTATTGGGATCCAGGTCAGTTTCAATCCAGGGTCCAAGCGGACAAAATGTATCAAAAGATTTTCCCCGCGCCCACTGTTTGTCCAGTTTCTTCTGACAGTCACGCGCGCTGACATCATTAGCACAGCTGTAACCAAGCACATAATCTTCAACCTCAACAGTTTCAAGATTTTTAGCTTTTTTTGAAATTATAACTGCCAGTTCAGCTTCAAAATCAACCTCTTCTGGAGCCAGTTTTGGTAAAATAATATCTGCTGCTGGATCAGTAATACTGCTGGTTGCCTTTAGAAAAACAACTGGACGCTCTGGAATTTCAGCCCCAGTTTCAACTGCATGCTGTCTGTAATTTAACCCAATTGCTATTATATTTGGCGGCTGAACTGGAGCCAGGAGTTTAAGCTGATCAAGCTCTGCAACCTCTTTGCCTTGAGAAAACTCTGAAAAAATATCTCCTTCAAGCTCAAATACTGTCTCACCTTTTAAGATTCCGCTTTTTATTTGATCATCTTTTTGATATCTAATAATTTTCATTTGCTGCTCACCTACTCAATTCTATAGTTTATAGATAAATTTCTTCGATAATCCCTCTCAACTCTGCCACTAATTCTTTACTACCTGCAATTAAAAGCGGGGCTCCTCCAATTTCAGACTTATAGACTTCTCCCCCCGCCTCTCTGACCAATAATTCTCCCGCTGCAAAATCCCATACTTTAAGTTTGAATTCCCAGTAGGCATCAATTCGACCACTGGCCACTGAAACAAGATCAAAAGCAGCACTTCCAGAACGCCTGAGACCTCTGATATTCTTTAAAATTTTATTTAGGGGTTCCAGATTATCAATTTTTGATTCCTTTTTATCATAGGGAAAACCGGTAGCAACCAGCGAATTATTTAAGGCTGTTTTATGAGAAATTTTAATTGCTGTCCCGGATTTATAGGCTCCTTTATCTTTGATTGCCGAATACACCTCATCAAGTTCCGGAATATAAATAACGCCCATCACAACTTCATTTTCATATTTTAAGGCAATAGAAACACAATAAATAGGATAGGAACTGGCATAATTATTGGTTCCATCCAGAGGATCAATGACCCAGGTATATTTGCTCTTTTTATCTTCATAATCACTTTCTTCCCCCATAATATTATGTTCAGGATAACTTTTTTCAATCTTAGCTCTGAGCATATCTTCACTCAACAAATCAATTTCTGTAACAAGATCAGTGATTGTACTTTTAGTCTCAACATTAAAGTTCTCTTTTTTTAACTTTTCCTTCTGCATCTTCCCCACATTTATAGCCCATTCCTTGGCATGTACTGCTGCGTCTACTAAATTTATCAAATTAAAAATACACCTCCAGGATTAGTCTTTATTCAACTTAATTCTATCAAAAACTTTCTCTGATTACAATTTTAAGAGCATCTCATAATGAGGAATATCATCTTCTAAATATCTATCAGAAACAACCTCAAAGCCCAGACTCTTATAAAAATCAAGAATATATTCCTGAGCAGAGATCCTAACTGCTTTTGTATCCATGTTATTTTCAATAAAAGAAATTGCCTGCTGCACCTGCTTTAATCCCAGTCCCTGTCTTCTAAATTCTTTTTTTACAAGTACCCGCCCAATTGAAATCTCTGGATAGGATAAACCGGAAGGAATAATCCGCAAATAAGCAGCAATTTGATCCTGTTCCTGATAAAATAAATGAAAAGAATCCTGATCTTTATTATCACACTCATGGTAGGGACAGTCCTGCTCAACGACAAAGACATTAATCCTGGCTTCAATTATTTTATATAACTCCTGGTTTGTTAGTTCTTCAAATTTTTTTATATATAGTTCCATCATCTACTCCTTTGACAATTTATAGTCCGATTTCAATTATTTATTGAAAGACATTTCTACAACTGCAGCTTTTTCCGCTCTGGAAAAATAATAGCCCTGATAATAATTACAGTTATTTTTTCGTAAAAATTCTAATTCTTCCTTTGTCTCTACTCCTTCAGCCACAACTTCCAGGCCTAAATTCCTGCCCATCATAATTATCGTTTTTACAATATTTAAGTTACTGCGGTTGTGGACAAATGACTTATCAATTTTTAGTTTGTCGAGGGCAAAGCGATTTAAATATTCAAGTGATGAATAACCGGTTCCAAAATCATCAATTGAAATTTTGACTCCCAGCTGCTTCAGCTTTCTTAAAACTTCTACGGTATATTCAATATCTTTAATTACTGTTCTTTCGGTTATCTCTAGCTCTAAAAATTCTGCTTCCAGCTGATGTTTATTCAGCAGCTTTTCTATTTTTTGAACAAAATCATCCTGCTGAAACTGCTGGGGTGCAATATTTACTGACATGACTAGGTTTTGATAGCCTTTATTCTGCCAGCTTTTTAACTGCTGCAGGGCTTCATTTAAAATCCAGTCACCCAGTCTTAAAATCATCCCTGTTTCTTCGGCCAGCGGAATAAACTCTGCCGGTGAAATTCTTCCCTCTTTGGGGTGCTGCCAGCGTATCAGCGCTTCTACTCCAATAACCCTATCAGTCTTAGTTTCCAGCTGGGGTTGATAAAAAAGCTGAAACTCATTATTGACCAGTGCTTTCCTCAACTTCCCCTCTAAATTTAAGCGGCCTGAAAGCTGGCCCAGCATCTTCTGGTTAAAAAATTTGATATTATTTTTTTCATCAACAAAATGAAGAGCAAGCCTTGACTTTCGAATCAGATCAGAACAACTTTCCTCTTCCTGGTTAACCGCTATCCCAATTTTTATTTTTAAATAAACAAGATTATTGTTGACCTCATAGGGTTCTGAAAGTTTAGTAATAATCTCTTCTGCATATTTTTGGATCTCCGCTTTATTTTTTGCTGAAGCAAAATAGAAAATAAACTCATCACTTTTCCGGGCAATTGTCATCTCTTCAGATAAGCTTTTGCTCAGCCGCTGATAAAGTTCCTGCAGAATTTCATTACCTTTTTGATAACCATAATTACTGTTAACTAAAGTTAGGTTATCTGTAATCAGGGTAAATAAATAAACATCACTGGCACTGTCTTTGTTTTTCTTTAGAGTTTCCGAAAGATTGCTTTCTAAAAAGTTCAAATTAGGCAGACCAGTCAGGGGATCATTGTAAGTTAACTTTTTTATTCTACTCAGCATCTGATTAAAGCCGGAAGCAAGACTGCCAAACTCATCTTCACTTTTAATATCAAGTTTAAAACTCAGCTGCCCGTTTTCTACTCTTTTAAATGCTGAGACGATCTGCTGGATATTCTGATTTATGTATTCTGAAATATCGAAAATAATTAAAAATATAATTAGAATAATTATAGCAAAAGTAATTAAAAGTAAATAAAATGTATCATCACGAATATTTTTAATTTTTGAAAGAATCCGCAGGACAATGCTGTAATAACTGCTCTGATAACCTCCAGATCCCACAAACATATCTGTGCCCTCAATCTGCTGCAGGTATCCATATTTTGTTTCAATCATTCCATTGCTGGGATTAGTGTAGGGATAACTCAATCTGCCGCTGCCTTTATTTTCAATAAGGGTAATCATTTCTTTTAACAGGGCTCTATCCCTAACCTGAAGGTCAATTCTATTTTTTCCTTCAAAGGCAGGTGTCGGAGGCAGAGAAATTGTATTACCATCCAGGTCATAAATATAAAAATAAAGATCATCAATAGCTATATCACCATTTAACTGAGCCATCATATTCCTCAACTCAGCTTCAGTTACAGTTTCACCCTGCGCCTCTTTTTCCTGGAGCCGCATCTGATAGACTTCAGATAAAATTTCTGCTCTACTTTTAACCAGAGCTTCGTATTTATCAAACTTTCTTTCCAGTAATTCTGATTCCATTAAAGTCTGGTTTTCATCAGAAAGATAATCAAACTGATAAATAACAATTGCCAGCAGAATAATCATCGTCAGAATAAAGCTGAGTCCAATTCCCAGTAAAATTTTATTTTTGATAGATAAATTTTTAAGTATTCTCATCATTAGCTCCTATTTATATTTTTGCGTGCTGATTATCTTTATTTTGATTTGAATTTTCCTGTTTCTTTTCTTTTACTGCTTTTGACATTGTTTTTTTGAGAGTTTTCATCATATCTTCTTCACTATCAACACCCATTACTATAATGTCAGGACTGCCGCCAAAATAGTGATTAAATACCTCGAAGACTAAAATCCCGGTTAAAAGAGCAGCCAGAGCTAACTCCAAACCAAACTCAGTATAAACAAGGGCAAAAGCTAGTGCAGATATAAATCCAATTACATAAGACAGTTGATTCCTATGCTGGGTAATAAACATTGAGAGAAGGTCTTTTAAAACATTTAATTTTTTCTTGATAATACCACTTCTCCTTTATAGTGATTTCTTAAGAGTATCTACATAATATCAGTCCTGACTATGAATGTCAAAAGCTCAGCCTATGCTATATAGACTGAGCTCATAAGTTAGTTTTAATATGATTTTCTATTATTATTTAACTAAAAAGATATCATTATAATAGTCACTTTCTATTTCTCTTTTGTGAGCAAGCTCAGGATTAAGATTTTCAGTAAAAACCTGAAGCCACTCAGCATAAAGCTGATGCATTAACTCCAGCTCAACCTCTGTCTGCTGCCAGAATTCCTGATGAAGGCGACTCTGATGTTTCCAGATTATCTTCCCATCTTCTTTTACTGCACCAGAAAGACGATCACAGGGCATTCTTTCCACAAAATGCTCATTTATTATTTCAAAAGCGTCATTTAAATTAAACTGTTCTACATCATCTCTTACTTTAGCTTTTTCGGCCAGTTCTTCTGCCTGCTCAGAATAAATGGATAATAATAACTCCTGGTCATTAAACTCGTCCATTAATGCAGCAACTACTGCTGCTTCTCTGCTCTGAGCACTGCTGATTGCTGCCTCAAGCCAGGGATGAATATCACTACCGCCAATTAATTCTACCAGCGGCTTATCTTCTTTCAACTCACCGTACTTATGGCGGTAAGGAAAAATTAAGTCATCTACTTTTTCTGCTGAATATTTCTGGCTGAACTGATCAACAATCTCAGCCTCTCTTTCTTCAACAATCTGAATCTGTTTATATAACCACATATGGATTGGACCTAAAAATGCACTCATTATCAAAACTCCTTTTTATATACTTGATTATTCTTCTCAAGTTATTATAGCATTTTTGAAAAGAGCTTTATATGATTTGCATCACACTAGCTGGTGCCTCTGCTGATTGAGACCAGACTCCAAGGTAGGGAAAATCTTTAAATTCAACTCCTACTTCTCTGTCAGATTTTCTGCTTTTTAAAGTTATCTTTTCTGATTTTAAATTTTTAAATACCAAGGCATCATCTTTAAAAGTGTCCGCCCGCAGTTCTAAAATCTTAGAGTCAGTTAAAACTTTTTTAGTCTGATGATTAAGGAGTCCAGATTCTAATAAATATTTATCCGCATTTTCTTTCTTCTCAAATTCTAAATAATAATCTTCTTTGCTTTCTCCCTCAGTCAGCGGCCAGTAAAATGCAGGGTGGGCTCCAATTGAAAAGTAAATTTCCTGATGATCGTGGTTAACCACTCGGTAAGAGATAGCAAGAGAATTACCTTTAATAGTATATTTAATTTCCAGTCTGAATCTGAAAGGATATTTTTCTAAAGTATCCTCGCTCTCCTCAATTGCATAAGTTAAGTGATTCCTGCTCTGCTCAACCAGCTCAAACTCCTTATCTCTAGCGAAACCGTGCTGAGTCATCATATATTTTTGACTATCATAAAAATAGCGGTCATCTTTTAGACGGCCAACAATCGGAAATAAAACGGGCGCTCTTCTCCCCCAGTACTCGGAATTCCCATGCCAGAGGTAGTTT
>QBLP01000174.1 GCA_003070825.1 Halanaerobium sp.
TCGTTTAAACCATTATCATCTAAATCACGATCTAATTGATACTGAACTCCACCACCAAAGGTCCACTCAGAAGTATAAGGAACTTTATATTCTCCAACAAGTGTAAATCCAGACTCTACATCTGTATCACCATAACCATCAATATCTGCTTCTCCACCAAAATCAATTGCACCTTTAATATCCCAGTAACCTGGAACCTGAGCCATAGAAGCAGCAGAAATCCCGACAACTAAAAAAGCTGCTAAAAATAAAACTAAGACTGTTTTTTTCATGATTAATACCTCCATTTAATTTTTTAAAATAAATTTTTTAACCAGCATCGCCTCAAAAATAAAAGTGTTTTCTACATTTTAATTTTATCATATTAAATATTAATATCAACCAGCGCAGTTATGCCGACACCTTCAATTCGATCAATATTTTTAATATCAACTGGATTAGTAGTGTTAACTGGTATTAAGGCTCTAATTCTAAAATCTCCGCCTCTAAAATCGCCTTCAAGCTGAGCAACCGCCTTTACTTTCTTCACTTTTTCTTTTGGCCCGGAAACCTGGACTGCACCAGCATAAGAGTTAGAACCAACCGTTACTATTGGTACTACTTTTGTTTCCTCTTTAACTTCTACTCCATTATTTAAAGTTAAAGTATTAATAAAATTATTTATCGGCTCTGCAAATTGGTCTACAACAACCCCTATTCCAACAGTCTTTAAAATTGATCCTAATATATTAGAATCAGCTCTTGTCACAGTAGAAACAACTGGCAGAATTATAACTGCAAGCATCAATACTAGTGCAATAATTTTATAAAAGTTTTTCATTTTCTCATCTCTCCTAATATTATATAATCTACAACTTTATTAAAACTCGTAACCCAGCTCTAAACCCACTCTATCATCTTCTTCCTCAAAATCATAAGCAAAATATAAATCTAAAGCTATTGGTTTTAAACCCAGCAAATATAGTTTTGAGTTCAAACCTATGCCAGCAGTTTCTCCACTATTTTCTTCATTTTCGTAATAATCGGCAAACAAATAAGCTCCTATATCTGTAGTCTGGAAAAATCCGCCGAGGTGAATCGGATCAATAAATTGGTGATTATAGTTGAAATCTAAAGCCGCCTGAAATTTCGTTAACTCAGATAAAGACTGCCCTCTATAAATTATTGGAGAATCTAATAAATTAGTATTATTATAAACTATACTGCTTTCCAAATTCCATTTGGAGCCAAGATCTAAATGGATAATATTAGATGATAACACTTTTGCCTCTGACCTATCGATATTATAGATAAAATCATTTTCTGTCTCAAAATCAAATAAATTACCTGTTTTACCAAAGCTGCTGTTCAGTAAATAATATTCTTCGTTTCTTTGCTGTCCATAGCCCAGAGAACTCTGGAAATGATCAGCAAAATATTTAATTTCAAAACGATAATCGTCTCTGGTCTCGGCCTGATAATCATTTGCATAAGCTAAGAAAAGATCAGTTCTTTTGGTCAGTTTTTTCAACTCAAGGCGAGCTTCATATCCTTCATTAAAAAAATCATCACCCTTTATATCAAAAGATAAATTATCTTTTTTTAATTCTATTCCTGTCTGAAAATTATCTTCAAAAGGAACTATCAGTTCCTGATCAAAATAAGATTGATCACGTCCATAATTTAAAAATAGTGATCTATCACTACCATCGACAATAAAGCGGTTATTTTCAAGATCATTTAAAGTATCCTGAATATTCACTTTTTCTTTTTCTTCATATTTATAACATTCAATTCCTCTTTTTTCCAATTCTTGTTTTAAAGAAGGTATTACTTTTTTTGTGCTTTGATAACCGTGTTTTACTAATTTAGAAGCCTGATTAAAATCCATAAAGGTATAATCATCTACATTAATATCAATAACAAAATCAGCATATTTTTTTATTATCTGTTGAGAATAATTATCCTGCATGATATTTAAAAATCTATTAATAGAAGCAGATGCGCTATTAAATGTTTCATAATCTTCCTTTGGAAAAGAAGTGGTAGCAATTACAAAATCTGCTCCCAAAACTGCAGCAGCTTTAGCGGGAGTTGCTTCCAAAATTCCTGCATCCATAAAATATCTGTCATTACGAGTTTCAATTGGAAAATAAATTGGAATTGAATAAGAACTCTGGATAACTTCTGATATTCTACCTCTAGTGGTAATATATTTTTTTCCTTCCCCAAGTTCAAAACTCAAAAGGGCTGCGGGAGTCTGAAAATTTTCTAACCTTTTATTGGGCGAAATTTCTTCTAAAAAAAGATTTAATTTTTTAGTATCAATTAAAGAACCACTACCCCCGATACCTGGTTCAACAAGCCGCCCAAATGAAGTAGTTGTTACTACATCAAGCATCTGCTCAGTATTTAAACCACTTCCATAGAGCACACTGACTATTGCTCCCATGCTGGTCCCTATCATAAAATCAAAAGGTATTCCTGCTTCCTCTAAAGCTTTGATTACACCAAAATTAACCATTGCTCTGGCCCCTCCACCTGAAAGAGCCAGACCAATAACAGGACGCCTTAAATTACTATATTTAGCAGTAAAATCATCATAATTTTCTACTAAATAACTTTCTCCTCCCAATTCAATTTCTGTCACCTCAAGCTCATTTGCCTGCTCTGCATAAACAGATGTAGAAAAAACAATTATTACTATCCAAATAAACAAAACTATTTTTTTCATTATCTCACCCTCGATGAAAAACTAAGTAAGGATAATTATCCTTCATTATCTACATTATACTATATAATACCTGTTATTTCTAGCTTTTTACTCGAATAATATCTCAGATTCAGATTTTACTTTTAAACTAAAATAAAATATAATATTAGTGTAGAGGAGATTTTTGTCTAAAGTCGCAAATCAATAATCTAAAAAGGAGGAATCATTTATGCCACATATTGTTTTTGACGGACCTGAACTCAGCAAAGAGAAGAAAAAAGAGCTTATAAAAAATTTCACCGATACTGCCAGTAAAGTCACAAATATTCCAAAAGAAGCATTCGTTGTAATGATAAAAGAAAACGATCTGGAAAATATCGGTGTTGGTGGAGAACTTTTATCTGAAAAAAAATAAATATAATTCCTAAAGTTAGAAATAAACATTTTTTAAATCCGGGAAGTTTTGCAGACTTCCCGGATTCTTATTAATTAAATTAGTTTAGACGCCTCTTCTTTTGAAATCCCTTTTACTTTTGCAACTACAATTGTTCGCAAATCCGTCACTAAAGTATAAAAAATCGGAATTACAAAAAGAGTTAAAAAAGTAGCAAAGGTTAAGCCGCTAACAATTACTATTCCCATTGGCTGAGTTGATTCTGATCCTTCTCCAATTCCCATAGCTATTGGCAGCAAACCTAAGATAGTTGTCAGTGCTGTCATCATAATTGGACGCAGTCTAACCGTCCCGGCTGTTATAATAGCCTCAATTCTTTCTGTACCTCTGCGGCGCAGCTGATTAATGTAATCAACCATAACTATCGCATTATTTACAACTATTCCGGCCAGAGTTATTAAGCCCAATATCGAAGCAACAGAAACTATAGAGTTAGTTATATACATGCCAAAAATAACACCAATCACTGCCAGTGGAATAGTGAACATAATTGTAAATGGATGGACTAATGATTCAAATTGGGAAGCCATAACCATATAAATTAGAATTACAGCCAGCCCGAAAGCCATGCCGAGGCTGCTGAATGATTCCTGCATATCTTCAAATTCACCCTCATAACTAAATCTATAACCATCCGGTAATTCTAGTTCAGATAAACGAGATTGAATCTGAGCCATTACTGTAGCAAGATCTACGCCGTGAATGTCAGCAGTTATTTCAGAATGACGCTCCTGATCTTTGCGTAAAATTTCTACTGGCCCTTCAGTAATTTCCAGACTTGCTACCCTACTTAATGGTATCATCTCACCAGATGCAGTTTGAATATTAAGTTCTGGCACCTGAGACATCTGTTCTATTTGATCTTCCTGCAGACGAACTCTAATATCGTATTCATCACCGGCAACTTCATATCTTGTTGCAGTATTCCCATTAATAGCTGTCCTAACTGTATTTGCTATTTGACTTACATTTAAACCAAAGCGGCTTGCAATAGAGCGGTTAACCTTTATCTGATATTCGGGCTGTCCTTCTGAAAGACTATTGTCAATTTCTCTTAAGCCCTCAATATCGCTGTTCTTCAACAGAAAGATCTACATCAGGAATATTAATCCTCTGCCGGATCTCTTCCATCACTTCAGCTGTTGATCTATCTCTTTCGGCCAGATCTACAAGCTGTACACTTATAGTACCGAGATGGCTGCTGGTAGAGGTAGACATCATCTGGCCCCCGGACCCAACTGTAGCAATTATTGTTTTAACTTCTTCTATATTCATCAGTACAGATTCAATTTCTGTGGAAACTTCGTTGGAACGTGATAATGCAGTCCCTGCTGGGAGTTCATAGTTAACTGAAAATGATCCCTGATCTGTACTGGGCATAAATTCAAATCCTATTTGTGGAATTAGTGCCAAACTACCGATCAGCATAATTACTAATAAGATAATAACTACCCAGCGTATTAAAGAAGCAATTAAAGAAAAGGCTACTGTGAGTGCCAGATCCTTAAATAACTGACCTGCCATTCCTTCCACAAAAACTATAGGTAAAAACACAACTACAGTAGTAACTGTGGAAGCAGCAATAGCCATTCCAACCTCAGAGGCTCCTTCGCGGGCAGCTTCAATTTTACCTTCACCCATACTTCGATAACGATATATATTTTCCAGAACAACTACTGCATTATCAACCAGCATACCTACCCCGAGGGCAAGTCCACCTAGCGAAATAACATTTAAGTTAACATCGGCAAAGTACATTAAAATGAAAGTACCGATGATAGAAATCGGCATTGCTGTTGCAATAATTATTGTACTGCGAATATTTCTTAAGAATAAGAAAAGTATAATTACGGCTAACAGACCACCCAGAATAGCATTTTGACTTACACTGGCAATAGAATCTTCAATAAACTCAGACTGATCCATTGCAATAGAAAAACTATAGTTTGGAAAATCATTACGAATACGGTCCATCTCTTCTCTAACAGCACTTGCTACTTCAACTGTATTTGCATCTGTTTGTTTCTGGATTGCGAGTGATAAACTGCGCTTTCCATTAGTTCTGGATAAAGTTTTTAGATCAGCAAAACCATCCCTAACTTCCGCTACATCGGATAATTTAATCTGTCCATTCCCCACCGGAATATTAATGTTTCTAATTTCATCTAAATTAGAAAATTTACCAACTGTTCGAACTAAAAATTCTTTATCGCCCCGCAGTACATCACCTGCAGAAACATTGATATTTTCAGCTCGCACGATATTGGTAATAGTATTAAAGTCAAGATTGTAATGACTCAGTTTATCTCGCTTAAGAGAAACAATTATTTCTCTCGTCAATCCCCCCCGCATATTTACCTGGGCAACTCCCGAGATACGTTCCAGTCTGGGAATTAATTCATCTTCAACCTCTTCTTTTAATTCATCAATCTCTAAACCCTGGGCTGAAACACCATAGACCATTATCGGTATCATGGCAGGATCAAATTTAAAAATCATCGGGCTGTCAGCATCTTCAGGTAAAGTCATGCTATTAACTAAATCCACCTGTTCTCTTAAATCCTGAACAGCAAAATCCATATCACGACCCCAGTTAAATTCTACAACAACTGTTGAGGAGCCCCTTGAGGAAGTTGACGTAATACTTTTAACTCCTTCAACTGTAGCAACTGAGCTTTCTATCTCTTTTGTAATTAAATTCTCTATTTCTTCTGAGCCAACACCCTCATAAGTTGTAACTATTGCTGCCCCAGGAAAGGTGATATCTGGGAAAAGGTCAAGACTTAATCTGGAAAGTGCCACCGAGCCAATCAGCAGCACCATCAAAATGATCATTGCAGTTGTAACTGACCTCTTTATCGAAAAATCGGATAACTTCATTAATTTCTCACCTCAACTTCCTGGCCGGCTTCTAAATTGCTTTGTCCTCTAATTATAACATCCTCATCAGCATTTAAACCTGCCAGAATTTCAACTCTGCTGTCAGTTTTAATTCCTATTTTTAAATCTTTTCTGACGGCTTTTCCATCTTCTACCACAAAAAGATATGGATTATCACTATTAAGATTAACAATACTCTCTATTGGTACAACTACAGCTGAACCTGATTTTCCTTTAGTGATTTTAACATCTGCAAACATTCCAGCTCTTAACCTGTGCTCCAGGTTAGGTATCTTAACTTTCACTAAAAATGTTTTGCTTGCCCGGTCTGCAGCAGGAGCTATATTAGTAACTTCTCCTTTAATGTAATGCTGCATTGTTTCAGCCCTCACCTCAACTGTATCACCTTTATTAATCGTAGAAACTGTTGCCGCAGTTACATCTATTTCTGCATATAACTGATCAATATTTATTAAATTAAGAACCGTCTGACCTGCAGGAATCATTTCTCCTTCATCAAAATTTACTCGATTTATCAATCCTGAAAAAGGAGCGGTAATCTGACTTTTAGTAATTTGATTCTTAATTTCGTCTAATCTCGCCTCTGCCTGTTTAACCGCAGCAAAGCTAGCTCTTATTCTTTCTTTTCTTGGACCTCTTTTAGCTTCTTCTAAATTTGATTCAGCAACTTTTAAATTTGTACGAGCACTATTTACCTGGCTGCGTGCATTTTCCAGCTGCTGTTTTAATTGTGTAGGATTATTATAAGTTGCCTTTGTTAATTGATAATTTTTTTCGGCTGCCGCAAGGGAAGTTTCAGCCTGTTTTACTGAAATTTGAGCATTTTTATATGATGATTCTGCATTTTCATAAGAATTTTTTGCATTCTCATATTCTCTTTCCGAAATCACATTATCTGCATATAAGTTTTTTGATCTTTCATACTCCCTTTCTGCCTGATTATAATTAACTTCAGCCTGATTCAAGTTTTGCTTAGAAGTCTGAAGCTGCTGCCTGGCACTATTAAGCTGCTGTTCTGCATTTACCAGCTGCTGCTCCAGTGTCCGGCGTTCATTATATAATTCCTGCATTAATTCTAAATTTGTTTCTGCACTTTCTAAACTTGCTTTAGCGTTTTCATAATTAGCCTGTATTCTCTTCATCTCTTCTTCTGTTACGCCATTTTTTAGTTCTTCATAATTGGCACGGGCACTATCTAAAGCCGCTTCAGCCTGATCTTTCTGGATCATAAGTGTCTCATCATCAATTTTTATTAATTCCGCACCCTCTTTTACCTGTTCTCCAATCTCGATATTTACCAGATCAGCTACTCCTCCAATTTGGGCAGGAATATTGACATCCTGGATCGGAGTTAAGGTACCTGTAATCAATTCATCAAGACTAATATCATCAGTTACCGATTTAGCTGTTTCAACAACCTTTGACTCCTGAGCCAGTACCGGCAAACTAACAAAAAGTAAAATAATTAGTAAACAAATGACTTTATATCTATTTTTCATTGTTTATCACATCCTCAAAATATTCTTTTAAACGACCACTTTTATAGATGGTTCTAAATAATTCTGTTTCATATTTATATGCTGCCTGTAGTAGAGACGTTTGGGCCTGGTTGTAGGTAGACTGAGCATCAATTACATCTGTATTACTTGCTACTCCAGCTTCATAACTTTTATTAGCAATTTCTAAATTTTCTTCAGCATTTTCTAAAGAAAGCTGTTCTAATTCAATTGTTTCTTTATTTTCTTTTACAGTTAAGATAGAATCTTCTACCTCTATATCTATATTCTCTAATAAATCCTGCCGATTATTAGCTGTTTTTTCTAATTCTTTTTCCTGTTTTTCAGCATTAAGATTACCCTTACCTCCATCATAAAGAGGAATATTAACTCCCAGAGTCATTGACCAGCTTTTCTCATCCATAAATTCCTGACCCTGCCAATCATAAGAACCATTAAGTGAAACACTGGGTCGATAATACTGACCCTCCAGTTTCTGGTTTAACTTTATAATTTCTTTATTTAATTCTAAAATCATAAGTTGTGGATCATTTGCCAGGGCTGTGTTAAATAGTTTCTGCTGTTCTAATTCCAGTTCGAAATCAATCTCTGGATCACTGGGCTCATAGACTTTATCTGTAGTTAAAATCTGAGTCAGGCGCCTTCTGGCAATTTTTAAATTATTTTGAGCTGCAGTTAATTCTTCTTCGGCTTTTCTCTGTTCAATCTGACTCTGCAGTAAATCCCGCCGAATTGCAATTCCAGCCTCTAAATTATTCTTCACTATTCTTAAATGTTCATTTGCAATATCTAAGGCTTCTTTTCGAATTTCAACCATTCCCTGAGTCTGTAGGACTCCATAATAGGCCTGGATTAAAGAAAAAATCTGAGCTTCAACACTCTGTTCATACTTAGTTCTGGCAATCTCTAAACTATAACCGGCAATTTCTTTCTGCATAGAAGCCCTGCCGCCAAGCCATATTGGCTGAGTTAAAGATAGGGATGTGCTGTAATTTTCATCTTCTCCTATTGAAAATTGTACTTGATCAAACTTTGTGTAAGATGTCTGCAGATCTAAGGTTGGAAAGTATGAGCGCACCGCTAAGTCTATATCTTTTTCTGCCTTCTCAATATCTTTACGAGCATTTTTCAACGTCCTATTTTCTTCAATTAAAATCTTTACTGCCTCTTCTAAATTAATATTCTCTACTGCCATTACAGCAGGAGTGGATAAGAAAATAACAGTAACTAAAAATATGGTA
>QBLP01000175.1 GCA_003070825.1 Halanaerobium sp.
TACTATTAGTATATCAGAAAAATCGATTTAGTTAAATGTAAGTTGATTACAATTAGTTGATAAAAATTGATATTAATAATTTAATTTGATTAGATAATATAGTATAATAAAAATGATAGGGAATAAAATGACTGATATTTATGATTTTGAAGCTCAGTAGAACTTTAGAAGTAGTGAGATATAGTTGACTAATTTACTAAACTTTATTAAAATATAGATATACTAAAAACGGTGGTGGTTAAAATTAAAGATAAACGTACAATCTTTTTATTTGTTGGCATCATAGTTGCTCTGCTTGTCTGGAACCTCAGCATTCCCGGTCTTTCTTTAGCTGGACGGAAAATGTTTTCCTTAACTCTGATGACAGTTATTTTTTGGGCGGCAAAGGTGGCTGACTCTGCCTATATCGCAGCGCTATTTTTGATGTCAATGCTGATATTTGAAATTGCACCGGCAGAAGAAGTGCTTTCACTCTGGACTTCCCAAACTGTCTATCTGGTAATTGGTGCTTATTTAATTGCAGCAGCGGTTGAGCGCTCCGGTCTGGGAGAACGGATAGCCTATAAGTTCATTATCCGCTTTGTTGATTCTTACCGGTCGATTATAATTTCTATTTTTGCTTTGACCTTTCTTCTAAGTTTAATTATTCCTCATCCCTGGCCGCGGGCTTTTATTATTATGTCTGTTATGTCAGTCGTCATTGAAAATGCAGGAATTAATCAAAATGACGCTTCTAAAATTGGGCTAACTGTTTTTGCAGCTTCAATTCCGATTTCGATGATTTTTTTAACAGGAGAAAGCACCCTCAATTTTATGACTCTGGAGTTTGCTGGAGTTGATTTAAGCTGGGGTGGCTGGCTTTTGTATATGGGAGCTCCAGCAGCACTGGCAGCTTTATTAACTCTTTTTGTGATTTTAAAATTATTTAAAGCAGAAGAAAAAGTAGAGATCAATAAGAAAAAAATTGGTCAGAAACTTCTGGACCTGGGAATGATGTCTGCTGAAGAACAGCGGACTGTTTTCTGGCTGATTGCAGCTGTTGTGTTATGGATGACTGATTCTTTTCATGGAGTTGAACTGGGGTGGATCACTTTAACCATTGCTGTGATGATGAGTCTTCCGCTCAGTGGAGATATTCTAAAAAAAGAAGACTGGAATCAGGTTCCGATTAAGGTGCTGATTTTTCTAACTGCAGCAGTAGCAATAGGTAAGGTAGGATCTTTAACCGGGATGAATCAGTGGCTGGCTCAGGTTGTGCTGCCGGCAGAGACCCCTGGAAATATGCTCTATTTTGCTCTGATGACAGCAGGGATCTCAATTGTTTTACATATGTTTTTGGGCAGTGTAATCGCAGTGATGGGAATTGCAATTCCTGCTTTTATTATCTTTGCTGAAAGCTGTGGCATTAACCCTTTAGTTCCAGCTCTCTTTGTTTACACTGCAATTGGAACTCATTATATTCTGCCTTTTCATCACCTCAATATTCTGGTGGGAATGGGAAAAGAAAATGGAAACTACTCCGAAAAAAGTGTAATTAAACTCGGAATACCACTGACAGCAGTAGCCATAATTACCGTGATCTTTGAATATTTCTGGTGGCAGTTTACCGGTTTAATCTAATTTTTTATGATTAAGCGAATTTCATAAAAATAAGCCTTGATATAACAAAGATTTTAATGATATAAAAAGGGCTTCACCCCATCTTGTCGAATTAAATAGTAGCACCCATAAAATACGAAAGAAGGTGAAGCCCTATTAATAATATTCGACAAGAGTGTCTCTTTCCCTTTGAAGAATTACTTAATTTATCGGAAACTGACAAATTAATTTGTATTTTAGATCCTATTGATCTTAAACCTGTTGTTGAAAAGATAAAGCCTAAGTCTAATAAAGGACCAACTGGATATAATCCAGAAGCTATTTTAAGAGCTTTTCTGGTTCAGCAGATTGAAAAGATCCCCAGCAGAGCGGACTTAGTAAGTAAAATTGATAGAAGTCCTTATCTCAGATATGTCTGCGGTTTTTCTACCACTGGTAGGGTGCCCAGTGAAGCAACATTTAGCCGATATTACAGCAAATTATCTGAGACTGATGAACTGGAAATACTGATGAATAATCTTTTGGATCAATGTATAGATTTTGACTTATTGGACACTGAGACAATGGCTATTGATGCTTCAAAACTGGAAGCTTATGAACGAGCTAAGCCAAGGTCAAAGATAGATAAAGAAAATAATTCTACCCCTGATTGGGGTACTAAATTTGACTCTCATAAAAATCAGATAACCTGGTTTGGGTGGAAGATACATGCTGCAGTTGAAACTAACTCAGAATTACCAATAGCTTTAACTCTAACTCCAGCCAATCATGCAGATAAAACTCAGGCAATACCCCTAGTTGAAAAGGTTAATGACTTTTTAGCTGAAAGAGATTTAACTAAACCCAAATACTGGACTATGGATTCAGGCTATGATTACACTGATATCTATGAACATATTCTCTTTGAGCAGGAGTCTCAGGCTATTATTCCAATTAACAAGCGTAATGCTAAACAGCCACCAGCTGGATTCTATGATTTTAAAGGAACACCAGTCTGCAGTGGAGGCCACAAAATGTATTTCTGGGGTTATTACAAAGGAGTCAACAAATTTAGATGTCTACATGTATGTGGTAAAGTTGATTGTATTCATGGTACTAAGTGGTGTTCTAACAGTAATTATGGTCGAGTAACTAAAACCAGACCAAAAGAGAATCCAAGATATATATCAACTCCGCATAGAGATTCTAGAACCTGGAGAAAGATCTACAACAAAAGAACCAGTGTTGAAAGAACTTTTTCCAGACTAAAAGAGCATCTTAATTTAGAAAACTTAACTGTAATGGGAACTAAAAAAGTTAAGACCCATTTGCTATTAAGTTCTATCAGTTTGATAGCTGCAAGAATTGCAGCAGAGAAAATCAAACTGCAAAATCAGGTTTTAGCTGCTTAAATAGCTTCTAAATTCATGATTTTAAGTTACCCAAGCTAAGTGCGTCTGAATTTAGCAGTAAATCTATGGTAAATCATTAAAATCTACAATTTCAAGTTAAAAGGCTTATTTTTATGATTCGCAGACAATATTTTTTTGAATTAAACTAAATTAAGTGTATTATGAAATTCGCTTAATTACTTAAAACTCCAGCGGAAGCTAAACTTTTCAGAAAATTTGTGGTATAATAGTAAATGTTGGGTTTTAAGTGTTCGCCCACATAATTCGACATAAATCGGGTGGTGCACGGTACCAATACATTTTATGGGAGGGATATTATGGAGTACGGGATTTTAAGTATTTTACCACCGTTAATTGCAATTTTACTTGCTTTAACAACAAAACAGGTTTTTATTTCACTGATCTTAGGCATTTTTTCGGGAACAATGATTTTAACTGACTGGTCATTTTTTGCAGCAGTCAACATGACTTTAGAAGAGATTGTGGCAATTTTTTCTGAAGCCTGGATTACTAAAACAATTATATTTTCATTTTTAGTTGGAGGTTTGATAACTGTAATTTCTGCCTCAGGTGGAGTGCAGGGTTTTATTAATTATCTTACCAAAAAAAGAGATGTGGTTAAGGATAAAAGGGGAGCACTGCTTTTAGCCTATATTACCGGTCTAATAATCTTTATTGAATCATCAATAACCAGTCTTGTATCGGGTACAGTTGCCAGACCTTTAACAGATAAATATAATGTGTCGCGTGAAAAACTGGCCTATGTTTGTGACTCAACTTCAGCTCCGGTCTGTGGATTAATCCCACTTAACGGCTGGGGAGCAATGCTGATGGGAGTAATTGGAGTTCAGATTGCCAATGGTGTTGTTGATGGTAATTCAGCTGAGCTGCTGGCTAAATCACTGCCTTTTCAGTTTTATTCAATTATTGCTATTTTGGCAGTTGGTTATTATATTCTGACAGGAAATGACTGGGGTCCGATGGCTAAGGCAGAGAAGAGAGCTTCGGAAAAGGGGCTGCTTTTAAGAGAGGGAGCTACTCCGATGGTTTCAGAAGAGGCAACAGCAACTCCTCCTAAAGAGGGAGTTACTCCAAAGATGAGAAATATGCTGCTGCCAGTTTTTGTTTTAATTGCAATGATGCCGCTAAGTCTATACATAACAGGTGAAGGAAATATTCTGCAGGGTTCAGGCTCAACCTCAGTTTTTTGGGCGGTAATTACTGCAGTGGCTTTTGCCGGTTTCCTGTACGTTCTGCAGGGGATCATGTCCTTACAGGAATATATTGATTATGTTTATCAGGGAATTGGAGCAATTGTTCCGGTTGCTATCCTTTTAATCACAGCTTTTGCCATAGGAAATGTGATTGGCTACCTCGAAACAGGAGAATATATGGCTTCTTTAGTTGAAGGAAGAGTAAGTGGAGCTTTTGGTCC
>QBLP01000176.1 GCA_003070825.1 Halanaerobium sp.
GGATAAATATTTAAAGGCAGTTCTTAATTTTAATGATAATAAACAGCAGGCCAGTATTTTAAAGAATAAAAAGGGAGTAGCTGCTGAAATTTATAATAATCTTTTAACTAAAAAGCCAAAAAGTAGAGAGGAATTCAACTTATATCTTGATGCAGAAGAAGTTGATAAACTGCCGCAGCTTGAAAAACACTTAGGTTTTTTAAATTTTATTGCTCAGGTTTCACCAACCTTAGGTCTGCTGGGGACAGTAAGCGGTATGATTAAAACATTTCAGGTTTTAGGTGTGGGGGGCAGTCCGGAGCAGATGGCAGTTGGAATCTCAGAAGCTTTATTTACTACCGCTGCTGGCTTAATCATATCAATACCTGCTGCAGCTTTTTATCACTATTTTTATGCTAAAATAGAAAAACTTCATAATCAGCTCAATAACTTAAGGTTAGAAAGTGAGAGCATTCTTTATAAAAAAGAGATTAAGGAGCTGAATAAAAGTGAAATATCAGCCTAAAAAGAAAAGTTCAACTTTAAATCTGGCTCCAATGATAGATATTGTCTTTTTACTTTTAATTTTCTTTCTTGTCTCTTCAACTTTACAGGGAGAAGAAGCTTTATATAATATTAGAGTGCCGGAGAGCAGCATTGGTCAGAGTTCAGAGCAGAAAAATATTAGTATCTTTTTGGATCACGAAAACCAGATATATTATCAGGAAAAGGAATACACCAGGCAGCAGCTGGATAAATTATTTACTGAGTTAAATGCTGGCCCGGTCGAAAAAGTTAAAATCTATGCTGATCAAGAGAGTAATTTTGATTCACTGGTATTTTTAATCGAAAAATTTAAAAATAACGGCTTTCAAAATATATCTTTTGCCCTGAAGGAGAAAAAATAAAAAAGGATTTTCTCCATCTTATTAGAATTATATAATTAAGAGATTAATTATTAAGCAAATAAAATAATGAATAGTAAACGGAGGGGTTATTTATGAACAGAAATGTAGGCATGTTTTTAGTTTTTATAGCTTTGATTTTATTATCTGTAATAGTTGTCAATGGTTTATATTTTAATACTCCAGCGGTTGAAACAGCTGAGAGAGAAGAGCCAGTAGAAAAGGTAGAAAAAGACTATATTACTACTAATTTAAGTATCAGTCAGCAGCAGGAATATGATCCTGATATTGTTGATGTGGTGCTTGGCTTTGAAAATGAAAGTAGAGAACAATCAGCAGCAGTAGAAGAAAACAACAGAATAATGAGTGAGTTGATGGCTATTTTAAAAGCGGAAGAGCTGGAAAATTTAGAAACACAGGGTTTTAGAGTTTATCCCTATACCAGATATGAAGAAAGAGAAGAAGAAAATGGTGAAGAAAGAGTAACTTATTATCAGGTCAATAATCAGATAAAATTCACTTCAAAAAATTTAGGAGAATTACCTGTTCTTTTGGGCAGATTACTTGATGCAGGAGCTAACAGAGTTGTTAACATAAACTATCGTTTAGAAAGCAACGAAAAAGCTTTAGAGGAAGTCACAGCAGCAGCATTAAGCAGTCTTAAAGATAAAGCTGCTTTTATGGCCGAAAATTTAGATAAGGAAAATTACAGAATCAAAGAACTTAATTTTGGACAGCAGAATATTTATGGCAGTGATGCTTTAAAAGCAATGAGCAGAACTGCAGAGTCTGCAGACTTTTCTGAAGTGCCCCTGGCAGAACAGAAGGTAAATATTAGTGTTTCACTTTCGGCAGAAATAGAATTATACTAAACTAAAAAACTGAGTGCACTGGATGCACTCAGTTTCATTATTTATTATATAAAAGAAAGTTAGCGGCACTTTCCATATCATCTTTGGAGGCGACCAGGAAAACCTGATTTCCTGCAAAAATTTCTCTATTTCCGCGGGGAACAATGTATCTGTCCTGAGCTTTATCATATATTCCTGCGATTACACAGTTTTCTGGAAATGTTTTCTGGCTCACTATATCAGAAATTTTCATTCCGGAAATTGGTGATTCAGGTGGAATGGTTAAAATTGAAACCTCAGCTTTACCATCTCCAAGTGAAGCTACCTTCCGTACATCCGGTTCTTCAATATCAGTAATAAAGCGATCTACTATCAATTCCATAGTTGCTGCAATATTCGTAGCTCCAGCCATCTGGTAGGCATTTTCATATTCCGGCTCTCTCATTCTTACCAGAATTTTTTCTACTCCAAAATTTTTGGCTAAAAGTGAAAAAGAAAGATTATCTGCATCATCTCTCATTACCGCAATTGCAACATCACATTTTTCTATTCCAGCTTCTTTTAAAATATCAATTCTTGTAGCACTTCCCAGTACAGTTACTGCTCCATAACGGCTGTATATTTTTTCTGCAACACTCTGTTCTTTTTCAATAACAATTACATCATGTTTTTGCACAAGATTTTTAGTTAAGTTCCTTCCTGCAATACCTCCACCAGCAATAATGATATACATATCAATACCTCCAATTTGCAAATTAATAAAAACTATTCTTCCCAGGCTTTTTTAGTAAATAAAATGATAATCGGTAAAATTTCTAATCTTCCAGCCAGCATTCCTATTATATAGGTCATCTTTATTACAGGAGAAAGAGACGCCATCTTTTCTACAGAAAAGAAGAAAGGACCTATATTACCCATAGCTGAAAACATACCAGAAAAAGCCTGCCAGCCATTTAAATCAGAAAAAACTGAGGTTATAATCCCCCCGACTACAATTAAAAAAAGCCAGAAAGAAAATAACCCTGTTAATTTATTTATTTCATCACTTTCAATAATACTTTTATCAAGTGTGACCGGCAAGACAGCATGATTTGGTAAATATATTTTCTTAACCTCTCTTTTAAATAAGCCTCCCAAAATATTTAAGCGCATTACCTTAATCCCACCTGAGGTGGAACCAACACTCCCGCCAATCAGCATAAAAACTATAAAGATCTGTCTGGCTGCAGCCGGAAAAAAACTGGAATTAATATTATGTGTTCCAAAACCGGTTGTAGTAATAATCGATGTTACCTGAAATAAAGTTTTACGAAAAATTTCTTCAGCATTGAAATCTGCGGCAGTATTTAAAATTATAATTAAAATACTAATAAAAATAGTTGAATATAAAATCAGCCTGACAAAAGTCTTTAATTCACTATTTTTTTTGATGCTTGCAAAATCTTTTGTAAAAAATCTAAAATGAAGTAAAAAGTTAACCCCACCTAAAAACATAAAAAATGTTATTACATATTCAATTAAAATATAATTGCTGTAGCCGCTATTTGCATAGTGAGCGATGCTGGCATCATAATGGGAAAAACCTCCGGTTGATAGGGTTGTAAAGCTGTGAGTAAAGGCATCAAATGGAGATAACCCCAGTAAAATCAAGATTAGACTCTGCAGCAGCATAAAACCAAGGTAAATCAGCCAGAGTATTTTTACAGTTTTAAAAACATTAGGTACAGGCCGGGAAACATTAATTTTGTGACTTTCTGCACTAAAAAGCTGCCAGGTTTCTCCCTGAGCTCTAGTAGAAATCAAAAGAAAAAATGTTAAAATTCCCAGACCACCTAAAAGCTGCATCAAACTTCGCCAGAAAATTATAGATTTTGCCATTGAATCAAGGCCGGTAAAGACGGTGATTCCTGTAGTAGTAAAGCCACTTACAGCTTCAAAAAAGGAATCAATAAATGATTTTTCGATCCCAATCATAAAAGGTAAGGCGCCGATTAGGGAAACAATTATCCAGCCTGTGGCACAAAGCAGCATGGCTGTTGTTAAATCTATGTAAATATTTTCAGGGTCAGTCGGCAGTTTTAAGAGGGTACCGGTAATTAAAGCTATAATAATTGTATAGTAAAATGCCTGATAGATCTCATTACCATCCTGGTAAATAAAGGCCAGTATCAGAGGGATAACCATAATTAAGCCCATAATAAAAGCCAGGATGCTCAGAAAATATAAAATAGTATTATACTTAGTAGATTTCAGCAATAACTTTACCCCCTTTTAAAATTTTAATGATTTCCGTTAATTATAGTATTCAAGAATAAACGAGCATTTCCTTTTTTAGCCTTAATTTTAATTAATCAAATTGATTTTTACATTATTTGGGTATATAATATAATTAAAATCAAGGAGGTAAATTATGGATATAAACAGTCTGGCAGTAATTTTTTTAAATCAGTTGAGTGGTTTTGGACCCCGGACTATTATTGAATTAATAAGTAATCTAAATAATCTTAACAAAATGTGGAGTTTAAATAAGCAGCAGTTAATAAATTTAGGGTTAACAGAAAAGAAGATAAGGATATTTAATGATCAGAAAGAAAAATTTAAGCCTCAGAAAATAGCTGCTGAATTAAAAAAGAAAAATATTAATTATCTAACTTTTTATAACCAAAAATATCCAGCTAGATTAAAAG
>QBLP01000177.1 GCA_003070825.1 Halanaerobium sp.
TGGACTTCCAGAGAGATAATTGATATTGAAAATTTATTTCAGAGTGAGTTCTATAAACCAGTATCAATTATAATTCCGGCTTACAATGAGGAATTAACAATTGTCGATAATATTATTTCAATTTTATCACTGCAGTATCCGGAACTGGAAGTGATTGTTGTTAATGATGGTTCAAAAGATAATACAATTGAAGAATTAAAAAATTATTTCAGTCTAGTTGAATCAAGCAGAACTTACAGAGATGATATAGCAACTAAGCCGGTAAAGAAAGTTTATGACTCTCTTGATTACCCAAACCTGGTAGTTATCGATAAAGAAAATGGAGGTAAAGCTGATTCGCTTAATGCAGGCATAAATATCGCCCAATTTCCCCTGGTCTGTAATATAGATGCAGATTCCCTAATAGATGATCAGGCCTTACAAAAAATTGTGGAACCTTTTTCTCGTGACTGGCGGGTTATAGCTGCAGGAGGAACGATCAGGGTCGCTAATGAATGTGACATTAAGGGCGGGCAGGTTAAAAAGGTAAGGCTTTCTAAAAAACCAATTGTAAGATTTCAGGTTTTAGAATATTTAAGAGCTTTTTTATTTGGTCGGGTTGGCTGGGCTTCTCTTAACAGTTTATTGATTATTTCGGGTGCTTTTGGAGTTTTTAAACGCAAATATTTACTTAAAGTAGGTGGCTACAGCACCAGGACAGTTGGCGAAGATATGGAACTCGTTTTAAAATTAAATAAAGAGATGCAGAAAAGTGGCAGAGATTATAGGGTACTGTTTTTCCCTGATCCTGTCTGCTGGACTCAGGTTCCAGAAGAAATTAATATTCTCTCGAGTCAGAGAAGGCGCTGGCAGAGAGGGCTGGGACAGAGTCTGCTTATGAATAAAGAGATATTTTTTAATAAGAACTATGGTTTATTAGGGCTTTTTACTTATCCATTTTACTTTTTTGTAGAACTTTTAGGCCCGATTATTGAAGTTTTAGGTTATCTAAGTATTATTTTAACAGTGATTATTAGGGGTGGAATTAATGAGGTAGTTATTCTCTTTTTTATAACTGCTATTTTAATGGGGGTACTCTTATCTATTCTCTCACTGTTTTTTGAAGAGATGACTTTTCATAAATACACAAAATTGAGAGATAAATTAAGTCTGGTTCTCTATGCCTTTTTAGAAAATTTTGGCTACCGCCAGCTGCATACTTTCTGGAGACTGAGAGGTTTATTTGATCTATTTTCTAAAAAAGCAAGCTGGGGAAGTCAGAAAAGAAAAAAATTTAATAATTAGTAAGTAGATATTTAAACTTTGCTGAGGTGGTAAAAATAAACATTTTAGTTGTTGATGATGACCGGGATATTAAATTGTTATTAGAGAGTTATTTAAAAAAATTAGAAGTTGATAGGATTCATTTTACAGAAACTGCGGCCGAAACCTATGAATTCCTGAATTTAAAGGATAAAAATAATGAAGCTAAAATTGATTTAATTATTCTGGACATCATTTTAGAGGATGAAGATGGGATTGCAATTTGTAAAAAAATAAAAAGTTCAGAAACTTATCAAGAAATTCCTGTAATAATGGTGACTGCCCAAAAAGCTTCAAAATTTTTAAAGAGGGCTTTTGAGGCTGGTGCCTTTGACTTTATAAAAAAACCAATAAATAAGATTGAGTTTATGGCCAGAATTAATTCTGCCATAAAATTAAGAAAAGAAATGAAAAAGAGAATAAAAAGGGAAGAAGAGCTGCTTAAAATATCAGCTAAATTGAAAGCAGTAAATAAAAAATTAGAAAAAATAGCTCTTCAGGATGGATTAACAGGTCTGGCAAATCGAAGGCTATTTGATAAAACTTTAAAGGATGAACTAAATCGAGCTAAAAGAAATAAAAATAGTTTAGCTTTAATTATGGCTGATATAGATAATTTTAAGGTTTATAATGATACTTATGGTCATCAGCAGGGAGATGAGTGTTTAAAAAAAGTTGCTTCAGTTTTAGCTAAAAATGCCAAAAGAGCTTCGGATTTTGCCGCCCGCTATAGTGGAGAAGAATTTGCTGTTATTCTGGCTGATACAGATAAAGATGGGGCAGTAAAAGTTGCTGAAAATATCAGAGAAGATATTAGAGAATTAGAAATTGAACATCGAAATTCGAATACCGATAAATATGTTACTTTAAGTCTGGGAGTAAGCTGTATTAAAGTAAAAAGGGAAATAACGGAAGAACTGGTTAATTCCTTTATAGAAAAGGCTGATCAGGCATTGTATCAGGCTAAAGAAAAAGGAAAAAATAGAGTAGTTTATCTTGACTTTGAATAAAATTAAGGAGTTTTAAAATGAAGAAAAATAAAGTATATATTGATCAGGATCTTGAGACTTTAATCCCTCAATATTTAGATAATAGAGAAGAAGATATTAGAAGATTAAAGACTTTAATAGAAGCAGAAAATTATGAAAAAATAAGAATAATTGGACACAGTCTTAAGGGGTCTGGTGGTGGCTATGGTTTTGATTATTTAACTGAATTAGGGAGTCAGATAGAAAAAAATGCAGAACTAAAAAACAGAGAAGATATTGAGCTAATTATTAATAAATTAGAGAATTATCTGGATAATTTAGAGATTATTTATCAGGAAGATTAGGGGGGATATAGTGGTAGAGCTTAATTTTGAGCAGGGTTATCAAATATTATTTAATAATACTCAGGATGCACTTTTTATAATGGAAGTGGATGAAAATCAGGATCTTCGATTTTTGAAATTAAATCCAGCTCATGAGAATTTAACAGGTTTAAAAACCGAAGATGTTGCCGGTAAAACACCAGTAGAAGCAGTTGGCCCGGAGATTGGAGAAATTGTAGAGTCACATTATCGGGAATGTCTGGAGAAAAAAGAAACCATAAGTTATGAAGAAGTTTTAGATCTACCCTCTGGCAAAAAAACCTGGGCTACCCAATTGAGTCCTGTTATAAACGAAGGAAAAGTTACTCATATTGTTGGTAGTGCCAGAAATATAACTGAAAGAAAGAAGTTAGAAATGGAAAATAGAGAGCTAAGTCAGCGCTATAAGCAGGCTACAGAGGCTGCTGGAATAGGTGTCTGGAAATTAGATTTAAAAGACAATTTTTTGCTCTGGGATCAGCAGATGAATAAGATTTATGAATTAACTTCTGAAGAAAATAAAACTTTCCAGGCCTGGGTTAAACATCTTCACCCCGAAGATAAAGAAAGAGTAGTCGCTAAATTTAATCGCGCCCTGGATAAGGAGAATATTTTTGAAGATGAGTTTAGAATCAAAACAGATTCCGGTAAGATAAAACATATCAAAGCTTTTGGTAAATCAATTTATGACAGTGGTAAGAAAGTTATTGGGGTAAATTATGATATTACTGAAAAAGTTAAGGCCTTAAAAGGTTTGGAAGAATATTCGAAGGAACTTAAAATAAAAAATATTGAATTAGAGCAGGCGAGAGATAAAGCCTGGGAAGCTTCCAGAGCTAAATCTGAATTTCTGGCTACAATGAGTCATGAAATAAGGACTCCGATGAATTCTATTATTGGAATGGCAGAATTGCTTTTAGAAACTGATTTGAGTAAACAGCAGCAAAAATATGTTGATATTTTTCAGAAGGCAGGGGAAAGTCTTTTAAATTTAATAAATGATATTCTTAATCTATCAAAAATTGAGGCGGGAAAGATAGAATTAGAAAAGAAGAAATTTAATCTGATTGAAACTGTGGAAAGTATTGCAGAGATGATAGCGGTTAGAGCTTATAAAAAAGGGCTTGAGATGCCTTTAAGAATTTCTTCTGAGGTTCCTCAATGTGTGATAGGCGATCCAGAAAGGCTGAGACAGATATTAATTAACCTGCTGGGTAATGCGGTGAAATTTACTGAGCAAGGAGAAATCTTTTTAGATTTAAGAATAGAATCTAATTTTAAATCTGAAAGTAAAAAGATGATTACTTTTATGGTAAAAGATACCGGCATTGGTATTGAAGAAGAAAAGCAGGAAACAATATTCAATCATTTTACTCAGGCAGATTCGTCCAGTACCCGAAAATATGGGGGAACTGGTTTAGGTCTGACTATTTCTAAACAGTTAGTAGAACTTATGGGAGGTAAAATCTGGGTAAAAAGTCAACCAGGTCTGGGCAGTACTTTTTATTTTTCAATACCATTTAAGGTAGCTGAAAAAACCACAGTTAAATTTGAGAAAAAGAAAAATATTAATTTTGATAGCATAAGTATTTTGGCTGTAGATGATAATCCAACTAATTTATTTATACTGGAAGAAATGCTCTCTGACAAGGGAGCAATAGTTGAGACTGCAGGTAGTGGAGAGGAAGCTCTATCTGCTCTGGAAAAAAGTATTAGCAGTAATAATCCTTTTAAGATAATTTTGATGGATAATTTTATGC
>QBLP01000178.1 GCA_003070825.1 Halanaerobium sp.
TTATTAGTCTGTCGTGTTTTAATATTTTTTTCATTATTTGGCCTCCTGTGCAAAAACAAAAATTATAAATGACAAAAATTAATTATCTCTATTTTTAACTATATAATACATTTTTTCTATATTATCTAAGACTCTTTTTGCCTCTCTTTCTCCAATTTCATCAATGAAAATTTGGAACCACTGCTGATAAATTCTATTTATTTCTTCCTGGACTGCATTAGCTTTTTCAGTTAAGTAGATTAAATTTACTCGACCATCCTCAGGCGAACTTTTCTTTTTTAAATATTTCTTATCAATCAGCGAATTAATAGCCCGAGAAATAGTAGCTTTATCTACAGCTAAATTATCCTTTAATTTACTCTGATTAATCCCATCACCATCCTTATATAAGTAAACCAGTAAATTCACTTCACTATGATTTAATTTGTAATCTTCCAATAAATTATCTACATATTGATCATGATCTTTATATAATTTTGCTATCCATTTTCCGATTGGAGCATCTATCTTCATTTTCTCACCTCTTTTAAATTTAGTTGCACTCTCAACTATCTTGCTAAAATTATAACAGAAATTAGTTGAGTATGCAACTAAATAAGATTAAAATTAGATTAAATTTTTATTTTTTTGACAAAAAAATAACCTCTCAACTTAAATGAGAGGTTAATAAAAATTAAATTTTCAACTAAACAACTTCGTTTTTGGCTCCTTTAACTTCTACATCCATTGCAAAATCAACTACACTGAATACAATTACTGCTGTAATAGTATTAACTGCTGCTGCTGGAATTACTACTGTCGAAAATAAAACCGTAAAGGGACCGGGCAATCCAACTAGCAATGCAGCTGTACCCAAGAATATACAACCACTCAAAAGAGTACCAAAAGCTGTAATAATACCTGTAGATAATTTTCTCGATGGTAATTTTACTATAATTGGTATTAAAGGATAAACTATCATAAATGTTAATAGTTTATCTACCATATTTGCTACCTGTCCACCAGGAAAACCTGTGGTCAAAGCAGTAAAAATACCAGTAGATACTGCAACTAAAAAGCCCAATTTAAAATCCTGTTTGATAATCAATAAAATAAACATCATTGCCAGAGCAAAGTCAGGCTTCATTCCCATCACTATTGGAGGGAAAAATGCATGTAAAATAAATCCAATCGCCACCAACAAAGCCGCCTGTGCTAAATCTTTTGTACTAATTCTCATCTCAACTCATCTCTCCTTTTTATTTTTTTACTAATCTCAACTAATTTTAAGCTAATCTCTATTAGCTTTTCTAATTACCTAATATTATACATCAGCCAGAATAAATTGTCAAAATATTTGATATCAATTCAGTTAAAAGTTAGGTGTTTTTAAGCTGCTCAACCAGAGCCTGATTAAGTTCAGCCAACATTCCCTGCTTTCCTGCCATCTGACTGTATTCTCGGTACAACATATCCGAAAAAACATCTTCTGCATAACCACCATCAAGCATTTTATCATCAGCAAGTGTTTTTTTCATTGAAGCAAACATTTTCTCAATGAAAATAGAACTGAACTCCTGAGCAGCTTTTTCCAGATTTTCTTCTTTTCCAGCAGAAGTTTTAATACTATTTTCTGACTTCAGATTCTGCTGTTTATTAAGCTGATACTGAGCCAGTTGATGATAATTACTATTGAGTTTAACCATTCTTACACCTCGTTTTCCTACCAGTTATTTTATTTCGACTATTTACTGAATTATTAATTCTGCATGCAGCGCCCCAGCAGCATCAATTTTCTGGATAATTGAAATAATATCCCGCGGAGTTGCACCAATAGCATTTAAAGCTGTCACAAGATCTTCAATAGTATTTTCCTGACTTACAACCATCATATTACCCTGTTGGCCTTCATCTACTTTAATCTTAACATCCTCAGTCACAGTAGTTTCTCCCGGGCTAAGTGGTGGTGGCTGTGATACATTTTCCTGAGTAGAAATACTAACTGAGAGATTACCATGAGCAACTGCTACAGTAGATATCTGAACATTATGACTGAAAACAACAGTACCAGTTTTTTCGTCAATTACAACTCTGGCTTCAACAGCAGGAGTCACTTTTAAGCTGTTCACCTGGGCAATAAAATTAACCATTCCCTGGTTAAAGTTTGCTGGTTTTGAAATTTGAATTGTTGAGTCATTCAATGCCCGGGCTGTACCCTGACCAAAATTATTATTAATTGTTGTTGTAATCTGACTGGCAGTTTTAAAATTTGGATTGGCAAGTACATAAGTCAGTTGATTTTTATCCAGGCTAGAATTAATTTCTTTTTCTACCAGAGCACCTCCAGGTATTCTGCCAACAGTAGGATGATTTTGCTGTTCTGAATTAGAACTACCGCCTACACTGTAACCACCGACAGAAAGTGGACCCTGAGCAGAAGCATAAACTTCACCATTTGGAGCCTGAAGAGGTGTTAATAATAATGTTCCTCCCTGTAAACTATCAGCATCACCAATCGAACTTACTGTAATATCAATTGGGTCACCATTATGAGCCACAGGTGGCAGCTCTGCAGTTACCATAACTGCAGCTATATTCTGGCTTGCAACCTGATTATCTGTTACATTAACACCAAAATTCTGCAGCATATTGGCAACACTCTGAACTGTAGCCTGACTTCTATTGGAATCACCACTTCCGTTTAATCCAACTACAATACCATAGCCAATTAACTGATTAACACGCTGTCCCTTAATCCTGGTTATATTACCAATTTCGACCTGAGGATCATTAACTGCTGCAGTCAGTGTCGAACTGATCAGCAGCAAAAAAATAGAAATAAATATAGTTCCAAAAGCTTTCGATTTCATTAAATTAAACAAACTATCCCTTCTTTCAAATACTAAAAAATAAAATTAAATAATCTAGTTAAAACTCCCGGGTCCTGTTTATCACCAACAACACCCTCCCCTTCATATTCTATATTTGCATTACTGACCCTTTTGGAAGAAACTTCATTATCAAAATTAATATCCTGTGGTCGAATTACTCCTTCTAAGATAATTGTCTGAATTTCACCATTAATTTTTACCCTTTTTGTTCCCTGAATTTTAAGATTACCATTTTCTCGTAATTCTACTACCTCAGTCGTTATGTCTGCCTCCAGAGTACCACTTCGTTGAGTCTGACCATCTGCGGATTCTGAATCTGAATAACTGAAATCAAAGAAAGGAAGAAAATCTAAAAATCCACTTCCTTCAGCATTGTAATCACTACCCTGACTCGCATCAGAATTAGCGCTCTGAATAGCACTAGCGTCTTCCTCAATTACTACAGTAATTATATCTCCCATTTCATACTCCGGATAATCCTGGTACAAACCTTTAGAATTATCGCTCCAGAGTGATTCTGCAGCTGCAGCAGAAGTTGCCAGAAAAACTATTATAAGTACTATACTAATCAGTTTAAATTTACCTAAATAATACATATTTGCACCTCTCTTAATCTGAGATCATTTTAACCTCAGTTGGTGAAACTACTTCAACCTGAAATTGATAACCACTGTTTAAATTTTCAACCGTAATGATTTCACCAATTTTTCCTCTTTCTTTAGCCTCTACAAAGGTAGAAACTTTTATATTATTAACTTCAACTTTTAAATGTAATTTTTGTCCCCATTTTACTACATAGGGGGTCTTTAAATAATTTGACTTTAGTATTTCACCTTTTTTTAATCGCCTTGATAATTGAACATTATTGAAATCGACTTCTGACCAGCTCTGAATAACTTCTGCTGGATCACCTGAAATCTTTTGCTCTCGAATTGAAAAGTCCGATTTATTAATTTTTGAATTACTTTTTAAACTTTTATCTGCTGTCAGCACCTTAAGCAGCAGTTTGACTTTAACAGGATAAAAAAGACTTCGTATTTTTTTATCATTCTGCCATATTTCAAGCTTTAGATTAATATCCGACAGAGATAAATTTTGGTTTTCAGCAACCTTTATTTGATAATCACCTGCTGCAATTTCAATATTATGGGTAGAACTTTTACTTTCAATTAATATATCTTCAGCCTTAAAGTCAAGCTCAGTTTTTAAATAATCTTTAACCAACCTAGAAATCTCATCCTCGGTAATCACCCTACTTCGACGGCGAACAATTACTGTTGCCGGCATCCGGAGTTTAAACTGTGATTTTTTATAGTCCAGATTTTGGATGCTTAAATCAACAAGAACTCGACTCAGCCTTTTTTGATATCCTGGACTGGGAGAAGATTTAAAAACTAAATTTTTGAGTTCACTCAGAGCAGAATCAGAGAGCTCTGGAGCTTTAATTTGAGCAATTTCGCCCAGATAAATCTCGGCAGAACTAACTTCTACTTCTTTTTGTATTTCAATTTCAAAAGCAGCAGTATTAGTAGTTATAATT
>QBLP01000179.1 GCA_003070825.1 Halanaerobium sp.
GTGTATAAGAGACAGGCAGCTCAGTTATTATTTAATTAAAGATTATAATTCAGGTGCTGCAACTGAGATAGAAAATTCGGAAGACGAAAATGGACAGCTAAATTCTGAATCGGAACTGAATGATCAGGGAGAAACAGCTACCGACTCAGAAGCAGGGCAGGAATTTGCTGAATCTGCAGTTGAAAATGAGTTCGATAATCAGGAGTTTTCAGCTTTTAACCCAGAAGAATTTGACTATCAGCAGGATAATAACTAATTAAAGGGAGATTATTATGGCTTTAGATAAATTACTCTGGAAAAAATACAGGCTAAATAATAATCAGCAGGCTAGAGAAGAGATTATCTTAAAACATCTGGGACTGGTAAGGTATGCTGTAGGTAGAATTATTATTATGCTTCCTGATCAAATTGAAGCTGAAGATTTAGAAAGTTATGGAATAATTGGTTTGATTGAGGCAGTAGAAAAATTTGACTATCAAAGAGGAGTTGAATTTTCTACTTTTGCTCTGCCAAGGATTAAGGGAGAAATTTATGATTATTTAAGAAGTAAGGACTGGCTTCCGGATAATATGCGAAGAGAATTAAAAAGAGTAGAAGAGCAGCGAGAAAATTTTAAGGCTAAAACCGGCAGAGAGCCAGATCAAAAAGAACTTTCAGAATTAACAGGAATTAGTGAAAATAGATTAAATACTATTGAAAGACACAGTCAGCTGGCTAATTGGATTTCACTGTCCCATGAATTTGATGGAGCTGAATTAATAGAATTAATTGCTGCTGATCTTGATCAGGCAGTTGATAGATTAACAGATCAGGAAGCTGTTGATTTGTTATCTAAAAAAATTGATTTGCTTTCTGAAAACGAAAAACTGGTTTTAACTTTATATTACTATGAAGAACTAACTCAGGTTGAAATAGCAGAAGTGCTAGAGTTGTCTGCAGCAAGAGTTTCTCAGCTGCATAGTCAGGCAATTCGACGCCTGCGGGGAATGCTGAGTAGATCAAAAGAATATTTTTTCTAATGAGAGGTAGGTAATTAAAAGTGAGTAAAGAGCAGTTTGATAGAAAAGACCAGAATTGTCTGCTTAAGTTTACAGAAGATGAAATATTATTGAAATTAAGGTTGGATAATAATCCAGATTTACTAGAGATTGAAGATTTTTTAGTAGAAAATAATATTATGGAAGCAGATTATGAAAAAATAAAAAAAGCACTAAGTAATGAGCAGGAAGAATGGTTTAAAATTGCTGAAAATATAAATTTGCCTTCCGAAGATGATAAAATAGAAATTGAAGTTTCTAATGATGGATTAAAAGTTTTATTAGATTTTACTCCGGGTAGAGATGGGAAGGAAATTAAATTTGGAGATTTAAAAGAGCTGCTGGCAGATAAGAATATTAGCTATGGAATCAAAGAAGAAAAAATAAAACAGGTTTTAAAAATTAGACAGCCGGTAAAAAGAGAAGTAATTGCTGAAGGGAAAGAACCTTTACCGGGAGAAGATGGATATCTAATCTATCATTTTGAAGAGAAGGAAAATAATATTGGTACTCTACGAGAAGATGGAACCATGGATTTTCATTCCAAAAATTTAATTAATAATGTTCGCCGGGGAGAAAAAATTGTAACAATGGTAGAACCAACCGCAGGCGAACCAGGAAAAGATGTTTTTGGAGAAGAAATTAAAGCTCCTGTTCCTAAGTCCGTAAAATTACCTCGTGCCAAAAACACTGTCAAAAAAAATAACAGCATTTATGCTGCTAAAGACGGTCAGATAGTGCGTAATGGGACAAAAATATCTATTAATCCTGTTTATCAGGTCAAAGGGGATGTAGACCTGGAAGAAGGTAATATAGATTTTGTTGGTAGTGTTAAAATTAGTGGTAATGTTAGAGAAGGTTTTGTTGTTAAAGCTTCTGGAGATATAGAAATTGCAGGAAATGTAGGTGCTGCAAAAATTGAAAGTGGAGGTAGTGTTTTAATAAAAAAAGGTTTTTTGGGCAGGAATAAAGGCGAAATTAATGCCAGTGGTGATGTAAATGCTCGTTTTGTAGAAAATGCTGAAATTAAAGCCAATAATGTAAGAGTACATGAGGCAATAATGCACAGTCATGTTACTGCTAAAAATAGTGTTATAGTAAGTGGAGGTAAAGGTTTAATTGTTGGCGGGCGGGTTATGGCCCAAAATATCATCGAAGCAAATATGATTGGCTCCAGTCTGGCAACAAAGACATATATTGAGATTGGGCTGGAGCCAGAACTGCGCAAGAAATTCAAAGCTGCCAAAGATGAGCTGGAGACAGTGGAGAACAATCTGGATAAGGTAATCAAAAGTGTAGATCTATTAAAATCAATGAAAGAAAAAGGAATCAAGTTACCAGCAAATAAGCGAGAAATGTTTTCTAAATTAAAAGCTACTAAAGATGAGCTGGAAGAAAGAAAATCAGAACTTGAGTCTGAAATTGAAGAACTGGAAGAACAGTTAACTGCATCTGAGGAGGCGGTTATAAAAGTTAATAACTGTATTTTCCCTGGAGTACAGCTTTTAAGTAGTAAGGATAAAATGATTATTCGCAACAAAATTTCGAAATGTGCCTTTACTGAAGTTAATAAGGAGTTAAGACAGAAAACTAATTTATAAGGAGGTGTTAAAATGATTAGAGGCTTATATACTGCCGCTTCTTCGATGAATGTGCTGGAGAAAAAGACAAATATTCGTTCCAATAATCTGGCCAATGTTAATACAGCCGGCTTTAAAAAATCAGAAGCTATCACTGCTTCTTTTCCCGAAATGCTTTTAAGCAGGATTGAAAATGGTAAAGCTGATAAGGAAATAGGTGAGTTGGCAACAGGTTCCTATGTGGAGCAGAGTTTTAAAGACATGAGTCAGGGGGTTTTTCAACGCACTGATAATTATTTAGATTTTGCTGTTGAAGGGAAAGGATTTTTTGTAATTGAAACTGATGCAGGCAACAGATACACTCGGGATGGTAATTTTACTATCAATTCTGATTCCGAGCTTGTAACCCAGAGCGGCAATTATGTGCTGGATAGTGCTGGAGAGAGAATTCAGCTTATTCCTGACCAGGATTTTAGGGTTAGTGCTGACGGACAGATCACTTTTAATAATGGTCTTCAGGGAGCACAGATTGCACTGATGAATTTTGAAGATGAGTCCCAATTACTGCAGCAGGGTGATAATCTTTATGCAGCTCAGGAAGGGGCAGTAGCTGTTGAAACTGACGCTGGAATTGCTCAGGGGTATTTAGAAGGTTCTAATGTTAAAATTGTAGAAGAAATGGCAAAAATGATTAAGACTACCCGGCATTATGAATCAAACCAGAAAGTCATTAGTAGTATTGATGAGACATTAAACAAAGTGATTAATGAAGTTGGACGGGCATAAATATTTTAGATTGAGAGCCGGACCTGAAAAGGAAGCTCTTACTGCTGTTGACTGAAAGAGACAGCAGTTTTCAATTAAATTTATTTCAGTCTGTCCACTTCCAAAAAAATAAATGAGGTGGAAAATATGATTAGTGCTTTATGGACATCAGCAACAGGAATGAATTCACAGCAGACTAATATCGATGTTATTTCTAATAACCTGGCCAATGTAAATACAAGTGGATTTAAAAAATCTAAAATTAATTTTGCGGATTTAATTTATACAAATATGAGAGAATCCGGGACACCAAATGCTCAGGGAGCAGAAATTCCGACCGGGATTGAGGTTGGTCATGGATCTAAAGTTAACAGTACCCAGAAAATATTTACTCAGGGAAATATTCAAAATACTGATAGTCCCCTGGATATGGTTATTGAAGGAGATGGCTTCTTTAGAATACAGCTGCCAGATGGGAATTATGCTTATACCAGAGATGGTTCCTTTAAACAGGACAGTAATGGTAATATAGTTACTTCGGATGGTTATCAGATAGACCCTGGATTTCAGATTCCACAGGAAGCGACAGAAATATCAATAACTTCCGATGGTACAGTAAATGCCAAAGTGAATGGTGAAAATCAACAACTGGGTCAAATTCAGTTATATCGTTTTGCCAATCCAGCCGGTCTTTCCAGTGAAGGAAGGAATCTTTATTTACAGACAGTTGCTTCCGGGCAGGCTATGCAGGGAGTTCCTGGAGAAGCTGGTTTTGGTACAGTAACTCAGGGCTTTTTAGAAATGTCAAATGTTAAAGTAGTAGAAGAAATGGTAAATATGATTGCAGCTCAGAGAGCATATGAGACTAACTCAAAGGCTATTCAGGCTTCGGATGAGATGCTGCAGACAGCTAATCAGCTGAAGAGATAATAAGTTGCTAACTATTGAATAAAGCAGTGGCCAGAGGTGCATAATTATGAAGAAAATAATTGTTTTTTTAACGGTGATCTTAACAATAATTATAACTA
>QBLP01000180.1 GCA_003070825.1 Halanaerobium sp.
AAAATGTAGATATTGATTAATAAAGATAAAAGCGGGTCTAAGATCGGTATGCTTTTAAAGATCAAAATTATACTAACAATTAAAACTGCTGTCCAACCCAGCAGGTCTTCCATTAGATGCCAGCTTACCACTTCTTTATTTAAAGAACTACCGCCTCTTAATTTCAAAACTGAAATCCCATTAACGGTTATCCCAATGATTGCTAGAAATAACATACCTTCTGGATGAACTGCCTGAGGATTAAAAAGTCTTGGTATTACCTCTGAGAGAATAAAAAATGAACCCAGAATTAAAACCAGACTGTTAATTAATGCTCCCAGAAGTGAAAAGCGGGCATATCCATAACTAAAATCTTTATCTGCTCCCTTTTGAGAAAAGTTCTCCAGATACCAGGAAACTGCCAGAGAAATGGAATCACCGAGATCATGTAGGGCATCAGATAAGATTGCCATACTGTTAGTTAAAAGACCACCTATGATTTCAATGATTGAAAAGCTTAAATTTAAGAAAAAGGCAAACTTAATATTTCCCACTGCTGAATGATCATGTTGATGGTGATGGTCACTCATTATTATCACAAATATAAGTCATATTTTATTCCCCTTTATTTTTTATATATAAAATTATAGCATCTAAAGGAATTTAATACTGTTAAATAATTTCTTTTTCCAATAAAAATTTGCAGCTTATTGACATCAAGCAGTCTGTCTGTTAAAATAATTTAGGTAATGCCCCCGTAGCTCAGTGGATAGAGCAAAGGCCTCCGAAGCCTTGAGCGTAGGTTCGACTCCTACCGGGGGCACCATTTGTTATTCCTGCTATAACAGCGATTATAGCAGTTTTTTGTTTCTTAAAGGATATCCCCAATAACCTTTCCATCGTTATTTCACCGCAGTAATTTCTATTCACCGCAATCAAGCATCCAGAAATTTAGAAGCTTTTTGAGCAGCTTCAGCCTGCAAGGTTGGAATTAGATGAGAGTAAGTATCAATTGTTTGGGTGATTGAAGCATGTCCTAATCTCTCCTGAACAATCTTAGGATGCTCATTTAAATTAAGCAGAATTGAAGCATGTGTATGACGAAGCGTATGGATAGTTTTTTCTTTATCTAAACCAGCTTTATCCCTTAATTTGGCATATCTTCTATTGTAAGTACCTGGAAAATATTTCTCACCATCTTCTTTACAGAACACCAAATTATACTCATCGTGATAGTTCTCTCCCAGAAAATCCTTAAACTCTTCCTGTTTCTTTTTTCTTTTCTGCAGTACTTCTACTATTTCGTCAGTAATATCAATATTCCTGTTGCTACTTGGAGTTTTTGTTCCATTTCTTAAAACAGATCCATTTCCATTCTCCCACACTAAGGTTTTTCTAACTCTTATCTTTTTATTCTCAAAGTCAACATTATCCCACTCTAAACCTAAAAGTTCATTTCTTCTCATCCCTGTATGAACAGCAAGAAAGATAAAGTCATGTAATAATGGATCATTTTCTTTTGCCACCTTTAGCAGCTTACCTATTTCTTCCTTAGTCAAAGCAACAATTTTATTTTTACGTCTTCTGTCAACTTTTGGTGCTTCAACAGAATCTGCAGGATTAGTTAAAATATATTTATTTTTCACCATATAATTTAAAGCCTGCTTCAACTTTTTATAGTGCTTTAATAAAGTTACTTCTGACAAACCTCCTTCCTTACCATCTTTTCTCCCTCCTATTCTTTTTTTCTGTAAATATGTTCGAATATGATCAGGTTTTAATTCATCCAGTTTTATATGTCCCAAAGCTGGAATTAAATGTGTTTTTAATATAATTTCATATCTGTCATGAGTAGTTTTTTCAGTTTGGACAACTGCATATTCTTCAAACCATTTCAATAACATTTCTTTTACTGTCATATCAGTCTGTACAACTACTCCCTGCTCAGCCTGCATCTCCATTCTTCTTGCCCATTTTTTAGCTTCTCTTTTAGTTGAAAAACTTTCATATTTTCTTTGTGGTTTTCCAGTCTCAGGATCTTTACCCATATAAACCTGTACTTGCCACTTACCCGAATCAAGCTTCCTGTAATAAGCCATAAATTTTCCCCCTATCTCTTCTATTTTTAATATTTTCTACCCATATAAACTACAAGTCCTTTAATCTCAATTTCTGACTTTTCAATTTCTCCATAGTTTTCAACATCTGGTTCTAGTCTTACCTTATCGTTATTAATAATGTAATATCGTTTAATTGTTCTTCTGCAAACACCACCTTTTCTGATCACCACTAATATAGTAGAGCCATTATCAGGCTCATCATTTGTTGGTCTAATTAAAATGTAATCATCTTTAATAATACCTAAATCTTTAAATTCATTGTTTGTCATCTTCAAAGCATATGATGAATCTGTAACATAGCCTTCTGGAAAATTGAAGTGTTCTTCACTGACACATTTTTGTTTCTCATCCCAAAAAGCCTCATTATTATAATTGTAACTTTTTACTCCTCCATTGTTTTCTGTGTTTTTTACACTACCATATTTAGGTTCTGGTGGACTACTAATGGATATATTATTATTTATTTTTCCCTTATAGTAACTAAAGTCACTAAACTTGATATAACCTGCCGCTATCATTAAATCTAAATATTTAACCTTTTTGGAATTCTTAGCTATTTTCTTTAAAATCTCAGGCTTAGGATCATATGGTTCTGATCCATTTTTTAACGAAGATAAGTATGACCTATTTAGATCGGCTTCTTTTGCAAATTCAGTTACTGTTTTATCTCCTATAGCATCACTCACTAAATCTTTCAGTTCCTTTTTTTCTCCTTTCAATTTAATCACCTCTAGATATATTATATCACATTTCGTTTTTTATTCAAGACATTGTATTTTTTTCTTGACAATAAAGCGACCAAATGGTATTATATATGTAAGTTAAACAAATCGTCTTGTTTTTTAAACAGGACAAAATATTTTATAAGGAGATAAAACCATGCAAAAAACTACATTACACACTTATTTTGAAGAGGCAGTTAAAGAACAGATCAACTTTGATTTTGATCAGATTCCTTTTACTTTAGGAGTAAGCGATCTTAAAGAACTTCTTCCATTATCAGAATCCAAACTCTATCTCATGCTGGATCAAAATGAAATTCCAGCTAGAAAGATTGGAGGAAAATGGGTTGTGTCAAGATCAGAATTTCTAACTTGGTTCTATCAATATCAAGAGGAAACTGATTATGCTGCTCAAGTAATTGTATAAAGATGGATTAGAGGAGTTTGGTTTTCACCTCTCTCCTCTACACTATCCATTTTAAAAGTGTGTAGATAACAGCATGAATTATCTTCTATTAGATCCAGGTCCTAACGGGCCTGGGTCTTTTTTTGTTTAGCGACTAATTATCTAAGAAGCATCTCTTAAACACAAACATTTGTTCTTTTTACTGGCGATAAATGAATTTTATTAGCAAAATGAAAAATCACTGTCAAAAATGGCCTTTTAATCGGTATTATATATATAGAAGCACTTTTTAAAATGGGGGGATGCAGGTAGAGAATACTAAGCAAAGAGCTCTGCCTGCAGCCATAAAAAAAGACCTGCAGTTAAGTTCTTTTAAATAACTACTTAACTACTTACGAAATCCTGTGATCGAGTTAAGGAGGCTTCTAAAACATTGAAAGTAGACGAGATCTTAAAGTTAAAGAAATCTAAACTCAGTAACATTCAAATACTTAATTCACTTAAAGAAGATATATTCCAGAGTAAAAAGAAAAGTGACAACAATAACGGAGGTAATAATAATGACAGTTACAACTCAAAATCTTAGAACTACTATGAAAAAGAATAGGGAGAAGGCAGAAGGAAGAAATGTGGCAACATTAAACTCTCTTGAGAAGAAGGTTAAACTCGTAGCTTTTTCAGACAAGATGGATCTATACGGACCATTTCTAGATGAAGTTAAATATGAAGAAAATATTTATAGGGGCGGAAAAAAAGAAAACAGAGTAAAGGCACGAACAAATAACGGCACTACATCAGACAATATAAGTAACTATAAACCAACTCCAGAAGATAGAATTAAGTCTAACAATAGGGAGCAAAAAAAGAAAGTGAGGAAATTAATTGGTGCAAATATTGGGGACATGAATACTTTTACTACTCTAACTATAGGAAATGCTGACTTTTACGATCTCTTTACTTCAAATAGTAATGAGCAATTTAAGAAAGAGCTTAACATTTCCGATCAATTAACTGATGACCAACTAGAATTACTAAAAGGAAAAACTAAACTAATTGAGGCTGTGTTTTTGTCAAGTGAAATTTGACCCTTTTATTAATTGAAAATTGACCCGGGTAAGCAAAAAATAATATTAATTTTATTGACCCAGCCACTCTTCAGTTGAATAAAAGCTCGCTTCCTTTCTGGTCAAAAGAGATGTAGCCTAATTCATCTAAAATTATTAAGTCATATTTTTGGAATTTAGACTCAAAATTAGTTAATCTTCTTTCACTCTGAGTTTCTTTTAATTGATTGATAAACTGTGGTACTGTGGCAAAAAAGACTTTGTAGCCCTCGTTACAGGCCTTGATACCAAGGCCTATAGACAGATGGGTTTTACCAGTTCCTGGGTTTCCTGAGAAAATTATATTCCTATTTTCTTCAATAAATTTAAGCGACTTTAATTCTTTAAACTTAGCTTGAGCACTCTCAGGAAGATAGTCTACAATCAGCGTGTCCAGATACTTTTTGTATGGGAATTTAGCATTTTTAATTCTATTTTTGCGGCCGTTTTCTTTTCGCATATCATATGCATCCCTAAAAAGATCTCTTAATACCTCCTGATGATTTTGGAGACTAAACATAGTATCCCATTTTTTTAATAATTCCAGAGAATTCTCATTTATTTCACTGGAAATTGTAAAATCAGGAGTATTCTCTTTTTGAACTAACACTTTGATATTAGCAGTTGTTACCATTGACTTTTTGTTTTTAGAAAGAGTTTCTATAGCACCCTTAATTTCATCCAGACCTTTCTCACTTACCAGTTCTAAAAGCTCTATGAATTCTTTAGTTTTTCTGGTATAATTATCGTAGTATAATTCATATATCTCTTTGAGGTCTGGTGCCATTTGATGAAAAGCTAGGGAGTTTTTCAATGCACCAGGCTTTCTTTTTAGAGTTAGAAGATAATGTTCTATTTCAATACTGCATTTATGAACTTCATATATTCTCTGATGCTTTGCTACCAGTTCATCGTTGTAGTATATTTTTATATAATCTGAGTAAATTCTGCTGTTAACAAATCTTCCAACAAGATGATCAGGTACAGAATATTTATTCTGCTCAAAGGTTACAAAGCTGTATTTATTGACTCTACATTCTTTTTCTCTACAGGCCTCATATGGAGGTTTTAAAGGCA
>QBLP01000181.1 GCA_003070825.1 Halanaerobium sp.
TTTATGAAGCATAATTGCTTCCATAATCTGATCTCCAACCGTATAAACAGGATTTAAAGAAGTCATCGGTTCCTGGAAGATCATTGAGATATCATTACCGCGAATTTTTCTCATTTCTTTTTCAGTAATTTTGGTTAAATCTCTGCCGCCAAAATTTATTTCTCCAGCTTCTATTCTGCCTGGAGGTGATTCAACAAGCCTCATAATTGATAAAGAGGTAACACTTTTACCACAGCCGGATTCACCTACAATACCTAGAGTTTCGCCAGGATAGATCTCATAATCAACACCATCTACCGCCTTAACTACTCCTTCTTCTGTATAGAAATATGTTTTTAAATTCTTAACTTCTACTAATGCTTCTTTACTCAAAAAATTCACCTACCCTCTTAATTTAAAAATATGAGCAATTACTTTAATTTTGGATCTAAAATATCACGGAATGCATCACCAAGCAGGTTCCAGGAAAGACTGAAGAACATAATTGCAGCACCTGGAATCACAACAGTATACCAGTACTTGAGAGCAGATCCCTGACCTCCAAGAATCCAGTCACGAGCAAAAGTGATCATCTGTCCCCAGTCAGCATATCCCTCTGGAGCACCTACACCTAAGAAACTTAAGGCAGATGCAGTAATAACCATAGAACCCATTCTCATAAAAGCCTGGATTAAAACTGGAAAAATACAGTTAGCAATTATATGCTTAAATATAATCCTATGATCCTTAGCACCAAGGGCAATTGATGCCTGTACAAATTCTTCATTTTTTATTTCTAAAACCTGTGACCGCATTAAACGGGCTGTTGACATCCAGCCAAATGTTACTAAAGCGATCATAACATTATCTAAACCCTTACCTAAAATAGTTGTTAAAACCATTGCCGCAACTAAAAAAGGAATCGACATAAAGACATCTGTGATCCTCATGAAAAATTCATCAATTTTTCCACCATAATAGGCAGAAATTGTACCAATACTAATCCCAATAAAGGAACTTAAACCAACGACTATTATACCAATTCTAAAAGCTGTTCTGGTTCCCCAGACCATACCATAGAAAATATCATATGATCCCTGAGCAGTTCCAAAAGGATAACCCTCTCGCGGAGGCTGTGGTTCTACCTGCCAACCAGCTCTTGGAATCTCATATGCATCCTCTGGTGACCTAGGTGGTGCTAAAAAAGGTGCAAAAACAGCAACAAGTACGAAAAATAATATTATTATAAGTCCAAATAAAGATAACTTATTTGTTAATAACCTACCGAAAATTTCTTTCCACTCCACTTACCATCACTCCAATCTAATCCGTGGGTCAATTACAGCATAAGAAACATCTACAATTAAGTTGATCAAGATTAATAAGAAACTAAAGTACATTGCAACACCTAAAATACCCGAATAATCAAGTTGTTGAGCAGCCTGAGCAGCATACTGACCGATACCTCTATAGCCAAATACAGACTCTACTATAACAACTCCTCCTAAGAGGCCCAGTACCATAGGTCCAGCAACTGTAACAACAGGGATTAAGGCATTTCTTCTTGCATGTTTATTAATAACAAATTTTTCTGCTACACCCTTTGCTCTTGCAGTTCTAATATAATCTTTACGTAAAGTTTCTAACATACTAGAGCGTGTAATACGTAAAATATATGACCACCAGACAATTGCCAGAGTAACAATCGGACCAATTAAATGTCTAAATGCATCAACAACTACACTAAACTCTAAATTTAAAATTCCATCCAGTACATTTAAACCTGTATACTGAATAAATTCTGCAGATCTAACAACAGCAGCTGCATCAGCTCCAAGTCTTCCGGGTGGGAACCAGCCTAACATTCCATAAAAAACCATTAGAACCATTAAACCAAAAACAAAGGTTGGAAATGACCAGCCTACTGTAGAAACAATTCGAATTATATGATCAAATTTTTGATTATGATGTACCGCCGAGAGCACTCCCAGCCAGATACCTCCCATTACAACCGGTATCACAGCAAACAAAGCCAGCTCCAGTGTAGCAGGAAAACGGCTAAAAATAGCTTCCGTAACAGGCTGCCCGGCTGATTCTGACCAGCCAAAATCACCCTGTAGAACTCCTCCTATCCATCGTCCATACTGTTCGTACCATGGATCATCAAGACCATGCTTCGCAACTAACTCATCCAAATCTCCTCCTTTTAACTGTGCGGGGTCATTGATATAAGTGCTTAGTCTTTGATAAGGTCCAAGCATCATTATCATTGAAAATACAAGTACTGTAACTCCAAACAGTATAAAAGGAAGTATTAAAAAACGTCTAATAATATAATTTACCAACTCATAACTCTCCTTCCTTAAATATTAATCTACTCCAAATTCTTTCCCTAACATAATTAGCAGGGAGGTCTCCCTCCCTGACTAATTTCTATATTTATCTATTTAACCAGCACTTATTGAGCTACTTTATCCATTGAGTAGAAGTCAACACCTGGACGCATAGCATTAGGATACCAGCCTTCAACCCAGGTTCTTCTTGTATTAGATCCTGTTGGCTGATCAATCCAGAGGTCAATAGCGTGGTCAATTGACATCTGCTGTAACTGAGTATAAATTTCCTTACGTCTGGCAGTATCAGTAGTAGAAATACCTTCAGAAATTAAATCATTTATTCCCACTTCTTCTGCCCATTTTTTATAAGCATCTCCACGTCTTCCAGCATAATAGCCAGCACTATCTAAGAAAGGCTGAACAAAGTTATGTGGATCCGGGAAGTCTGCTAACCAACCACCAAATGATGCAGGTAAAGTACCTCTTACAGATGCATCAAGATAGGTTGACCACTGTACACCGCGAACATTAATGTTGAATTTAGGATTAATTCTTTCAATGTAACTCTTTAGCATATCAGCAGCAGTTTTTCTAGGATCATTACCACTGTTATATACTAAGTCCATTGTAAATCCTTTTTCCCAGAGTTCTCCACCGAAAGCTTTTCGGAAATGCTCTTCAGCTTTTTCTAAATCGAGACTGTAAACATCTGAGTTTTCATTATAACCTAATAGAGGATCTACTATTGGACCTCTCAACTGAATTGCTTCACCCATTCTTACCTGCTCTAAGAAAGCCTGATAGTTAAATGAATAACTGAATGCCTTTCTTACATCTTCATCAGCAAAGAAATTAGAGGGTATTCCTTTTCCATCTAATTTACCACTACCGATATAATTGTTACCTTCTGTAGTAATCTCCCAGTTAAATACCATGTTCATATTCTGAAGCACTGGAATACCGGTTGTAACTACTACTCCTTCTTCTCCTTCAACCTGAGATCTATACTGAGTTGGAGCATAAATCATATCAGCATCTCCACGCAATAACATTAACTTACGGGTTGACCATTCATCAACATTTCTGATGATTGCTGTTTTAAAGTTAGCTAACTCTCCCCAGTAATTATCATTACGTCTAAATACTACATGGTCACCATTAACCCATTCAGTTAAGATAAATGGACCAGTACCCAGCATTTTATCGAATAGTGGATCTTCTTCTTTTACTGGATCATGACTTGCTACGATATCAGTAGCTGTTCCATCCCAGGCACCCTGCTCAATTGACCATTCTTTATCCAGAATTGAACCCCAGGAAGCACCTTTAGCTACAATATTTAAGAATGGTGGATAAGGAGCTGCTAAATGAAATGTTACCTTATTGCCATCAACTGTAATTTTTTCTTCAAGTACAGCTAATACTTCTGCAGCCTGCTCATCAGTTAACTTCTTTGGATCTTCTACACCTACTACATCTGCAGTAACATCAGCTAAACCAGCATAACCAGCACCAAATAGTGGCTCATATAACATCCAGATTGGTCCTCCGGAACGATCCATTATCATACCACGTAAGAAACTGTATTTAACATCTTCTGCAGTTAGAGGATTACCATTACTAAATTCTACTCCCTCTCTAATTACAAAGGTATAGTCTGTACCATCTTCAGAAATCAATCCATTTTCAAAACTTGGGACCTCTGTAGATAAAAGTGGTACAAAATCCTGTACACTTGAACCTTCATAATCAATTAAAGTTTCATAAACTTGATAAATCAATTCGGAACTACCGGTATCATAAGCAAAATGTGGGTCTAATGTGCTCTGATCACCAATTGTCACATAGGTAAATGTGTTAGGGTTTTTAACTTCCTGTGCACCTGCTACGGAAAATACTGAAACTACTAATAATAAAGTTAAAAATACTACTAATTTTTTTTGCATACTCGAAATTCCCTCCTAATTTTTTAGTTATCTATACTCTCTAATCTCTAATCTCTTCTCTTTTTAAATTTACCCCCCCTTATCAG
>QBLP01000182.1 GCA_003070825.1 Halanaerobium sp.
ATTGCAAGAGTTTACGGTTACAATAAAATTCCTTCTACCAGACCTATTTCCAAACAGCGCGGTAAGAGAAGCCCACAGCAGAAATTTGAAGCCCGGGTAAAAGAGCTGCTGCAGGCAGGAGGACTGGATGAAGTAATAACCTACAGTCTTCAGGATAAAAAGAGCTATCAGGATTTAAATTTAACTAAATTTGAGGATTATGCTAAATTTGTCAGTATTAAAAATCCGCTGAGTGAGGCTTTTGGAATTTTAAGAACTACATTGATACCGGGAATAGTCGATGTTTTATCTTCCAATGCCCGCCGCCAGGGTTCAGAAATGGCTGTTTTTGAAACAGGAACAGTTTTTAGAAATAAAGGTGGCAGTAACCGTCCTGAGGAGCTCAACATGCTGGGTGGTGGAATTTTCGGTCAGAATTCAGATTTATGGCAGCAGGGTGCACCAAATTTCTTTGAGCTAAAAGGTGTGCTGGAGATGCTTTTTGAAAGAATTCAGCTGGATAAAGTCAGCTTTATTCCCGATAATGACAATAGAGATTTTCTTCACCCCGGACGCAGAGCTGAGATTAAATATGATGAGACTCAGACCTTTGGTTTTATAGGTGAAATTCATCCGGAACTTGCTGATCAGAACAATCTGCCGGCAGGAGCGACAATTTTTGAGCTGGATCTGGACTTTATATTTGAAAAAACAGCAGAAAAAAGTTATAATTATCAAAAATTGGTCAAATATCCTGTGCTGGCTAGAGACTTAGCGATAGTTATGGCTGAGGAGATAGCTGTTGGAGATATTCACCAGGCAATTAAAGCTCAGGGTGGAGAGATACTAAAAGGTCTGGAGCTCTTTGATATTTATCAGGGAGATCAGATTAAAGACGGTTATAAGAGTGCTGCTTTTGAACTTAAGTTCCAGGCAGACGATAGAACTTTAACCGATCAGGAAGTAAATGAGCGTTTTAATCAGATAGTAAAACATCTCAAAAAAGAATATTCTGCAGAAATTAGAGGAAATTAAGATTTCAGGCAGGAATTTCGTCTTTTGTAATGAATATAATAAAGTAGACTACTAAAGCTGGAGATGTTGCCAATGATTAAGGATAAAAATCAAGATAAGAAAAAATTCAAACTAAATATTCTGGGAGATCAGTTTACTGTGACCGGAGAGTTCAGTGAAGAATATATTAATAAACTGGCAGACCATGTTGAAAAAACCGGCAGGGAGATTAAAAATGCCTATCCTAAATTACCTTTTAGGCGTTTATCTCACCTGACGATGATTAATCTGGCAGACGAATATTTCAAACTGCGCAGTCAGTGTATTGATCTGAGCAAAGAAAAAGAAAGGCTAAAAGAAGCCAATCAGAGTTTACATCAGGAACTAAAAAAACTGCGGCAGGAGAATGAGGAATTAAATACTCTACTCGAGGAGGTAGAATAATTGGATATCATTAACTTCCTCGATATCATTATTTTAGTAATTTTTCTCTTTTTCGCCTATAATGGCTTTAGAAGAGGATTGATAGACCAAACCAGTACTATACTTGGACTGCTGGCTGCTTTATTTGTAGCAGTCAGACAGTATGAGTATTTTACCCAGTTTTTAGAACCACATTTAGATCTTTCAAGTTCTCTGCTGCAGTTTATTTCTTTTGCGGTAATTTTCATTGTTGTAAATATAGTTATTCATGTGCTGGGGATTACCTTAAAAAAAATTGTAGACGCTATTTTTCTGCAGCCGGTTGATCATGCTTTAGGTTTTTTACTCGGTCTGGTAAAAGCCGGGATCATTGTCTATTTATTGATTTTGATTATGGCACAGATTCCCTATGCAAAAATTAATGAGGTTTTAGAAGAATCATTTCTGGCAAAAAGAATTATAGAAGCATCACCCTTAATACAATCAAAGATTGAAGAAATTTTTCGGCCATGAAATTTTCATGGCCTTTTAGCGTTTTAATTGAATTTTTCAGGAAGAGAGGAAAGAGGTGTTTGGATGCAGGAAATGAGTAATAAAGAAATTGCAAAAATTCTGGCAGAATTTGCTGATTTAATGGCAATTAAGGGAGAAAATGATTTTAAAATTAGAGCCTATACCAATGCTGCCAGGAAGATTGAATCCTATTCAGATAATATTCAAAAGCTGGCAGCAGAGGACAAATTAAAGGATATTAAAGGAATTGGAAGTGGGATTGCAGAGTCGATCAATGAGCTGCTTGAAAATGATCTGATCGAAGAAATGGAAGCAATTAAAGCCGAGCTGCCGCCTGGAGTTATTGAGATGACAGATATTCAGGGTCTGGGGCCCAAAACAGCCCACCGCTTCTACTATGAGTTAGAAATTGAAGATTTAACTGGACTGGAGGAAGCTTTAAAGGCAGGAAAGGTACAGAAACTTAAAGGTTTTGGTAAAAAATCAGAAGAGAAATTATTAAAGGCCTTAAAAAATCACGAAAAATATGTTGATAAAATTATCCTGGCTAAGGCCATTAAAACAGCCAGGGAAATCATAGAGACAATAAAAACTGAAGTTGAGCCGGAGCTTGTCGAAGAAATTGAAATCTGCGGCAGCAGCCGGAGGGCAAAGGAACTGACCGGTGACCTTGATATCTTAATCGCCACTTCAAGTCCGAAAGAACTTTCAAAAATAATTAAAAATCTGGATTTTAGTGCTGAGGTAATTGGTGCCGGAGATACCAAAGTCAGCATCAGAACTGATCAGGGTGTACAGACCGACTTCAGACTTGTCAGCAGTGAGGAGTTTCCATCTGCACTCCACTATTTTACAGGTTCTCAGGCCCACAATGTGCGGATGAGGCAGCTGGCAAAAGATCATAATTTAAAACTGAGTGAGTACGGGCTTTTTAAAGAAGACGGCAGCAAAGAGAAAATTGAATCTGAGGCGGATATTTTCAAAATTCTGGGACTGGATTATATAATTCCTGAGCTGAGAGAAGATCAGGGTGAGATCGAGGCTGCTCAAAAGGGAGAACTGCCTCAAAGTATTCAATTAGAGGATATAAAAGGTGACCTCCATCTTCATTCCCGCTACAGTGATGGTGCTTTTTCGATCAAAGAAATGGCAGAGGCAGCTAAAGAGCGGGGTTATCAGTATATTGCGGTGACAGACCATTCTCAATCCCTGACAGTGGCCAGTGGAATGTCCACTGCAGAGTTAAAAGAGCAGCTGAAGGAGATTGATGAGCTGAATCAGGAAATAAAGGATTTTAGAATTTTTAAGGGTGTAGAGGTTGATATTCTTAAAAATGGAGAGCTTGATTTTGAAGATGAGCTGCTGGATCAACTGGATTTTGTGATTGCTTCAGTTCACAGCTACTTTAATCTTGAAGAGGAAGAGATGACTGAGCGAATAATTAAGGCTGTAGAAAATCCCCATGTTAATTTAATTGGTCATCCAAGGGGCAGAATGCTGGGAGGCAGAGAGGCCTATGCAGTTGATTTAGAAAAGGTAATTGAGGCTGCAGCAGCCAGCAGTACTGCGCTGGAGATTAATGCCTCACCGCAGAGGCTGGACCTTGATGCAGAATGGGCCCGCAAAGTTAAAAAGGCCGGCGGCAAAATTTCAATCAACACTGATGCCCACCACTATAAGGAATATAGTGATATGGAGCTTGGAGTTGCAACTGCCCGCCGGGGCTGGCTGGAAAAAGAAGATGTAATCAATACATTTTCTGCAGCTGAGCTGCTTGAGTTTTTTAAGCAAAAAAAGAAAAATACCTGAGCTGAAAATCATTCAGCTGCTCAGGTTTAAATAAGATTTATAAAAATTAATTCCGGAGGTATTTAAGTTGAAAGAACACAGTCTGGAAGTACTTGAATATAATAAAATAATTAAGATGACCGCTGAGAGATCAGCAACAAAAATTGGGAAAGAAATTGTAGAGAATTTAAAACCTGTCAATAACAGTGATTATATTAAGGAAAGACTGGCAGAAGTAACTGCCTTGAAGTCAATGATCGCTGAATTTTCTACTCCTCCTTTTGGTGGAGTGCGTGACATCAGACAGGACTTAAAAAAAGCTGCTAAGGGGTCTGTGCTGTCCACAGACGCGATCAGCAGAGTTAGAAGCACCCTCAGAGGGGTTTCCGAACTGCAGCGCTATTTAGACAGCATTCAGTCAGATCTTGACCCGCGGATAATTGAAAGGGAATATCAGGTCATTTATGATTTATGTGCAGACTTACAGAGCAGACCGGCTCTGGCCCGGGAAATTGACCGCTGTATCAATGAATATGGCGAAGTTGCAGATGATGCCAGTGCCAAATTAAAATCTCTGCGTTCA
>QBLP01000183.1 GCA_003070825.1 Halanaerobium sp.
TTCACGAGAAGTCTGACCGTGCAGTTTGGCAACACCATTTGACATTCTAGCCAGACGTAAGCCGGCAACTGTCATACTAAAGGGGCTGTCACCAATTTCTTTCATCTGTTTTCTGGTCAGGCCGTTAAAAGCACTCATCTTCTTGAGGCTGTCCAGACTGTGAGATTCATTTCCTTCCTTAACCGGAGTATGAGTAGTAAAGACAATATCGTCTTTTACATCATCCCAGGCTGTATGAAAGTCCATACCTGCTTCCATTTTTTCTTTGATTAATTCTGTTCCTGCTAGGGCTGCATGACCTTCATTAAAGTGATAAATGTCGATATTGAGGCCGAGTTTGCGGATTGCTTTAACTCCACCAATACCAAGTGCGATTTCCTGAGCAATTCTTCTTTCGTTAAATCCATCATAAAGACCGTCAGTAATTGTCTGGTATTTTCTGTTTTCAGGTAGATTTGCATCTAATAGATACAGAGTTGCATTATCAAATCTATCCAGTTTCCAGATTTTTAGAGTTACTTCCTGATCTCTAATTGTTACAGTTACAGTTTCTCCAGTGTCTTCAGCATAATCATAAATTTCCTTGTTGACAGGGTGCTGGTCTTCCGGGCGTCCTTCTTTGTTGATTACCTGTTTTGAATAACCTTTGCGCCATAAAAGTCCAATTCCTGTTACTGGATAAGAAAATTCTTTTGCTGCTTTAAGAATATCTCCTGCTAAAATTCCAAGTCCACCTGCATAAATCCGCATGTTTTCATCTAAACCATATTCCATACAGAAATAAGCTGTGTGCGGCTTATTGTTGTTCATTAACAAATCACTCCCTATTAATATTGTTCAAACGCTTGCATAAATTTTCTAATAATATCTATTCCTGTTTGTTTATTATATCAAATTCTCAGCAAATGTCTATTTTTTAAAAACTTTTTCTTTAAACTTTTCTAATAGCTTATGCTCATTGTCACTATCAGGCAGAAAATAGTAGGCGGGAATTTCACTGTGGATTACCGGTATATCAAAGCTTAAGCCTTTTTCCATCGCCTTGAGATATCGTTTTGCTGTCTGTTCCCAGGTATAAGTAGTTTCTACTCTTTCTCGTGCTTTGAGCTGATAATCCTTCCAGACTCCACTTTTACCAACTATTTTATTGAGTCCTCTGGCTATATCTTTAGGATCTTCCGGATCGATTAAAATTCCATATTCATCATCTGCCATAATTTCGCTCTGCCCGCCATTTTTAGTTACTACAGCAGGTAGTCCTGCCGCCATTGCTTCGACTGGAGCCAGACCAAAGGGTTCATAAAATGAAGTTAGAGAAAAGACGGATTCTTTTTCAGCCAGATAACCATAACATTCTGCCAGTTCTTTTTGGCTGCCTAAGGGGAACATTGATACCTTACCCTGCAGTTCATTTTCATCGATTACTTCCATAATTTGATCTAAAATTTCTTTTTCTTCTCCAGCAGCTGAACTGTAATCTTCAAAAGGATTTTCTATTCCCCGTAAGGTGATAACCAGGTTTGATTTTTCCTGCAATTTTTGATCGCCAGCATAGGCTTTAACTAAAGCAAGATGATTTTTCTTCTGATCAAGTCGACTGGCACAGATAATAGCTGGTTTATCCAATCGCTCAGCTTCTAAATCTCGCTCTAAGTACTGATCTATCATTTTCGCAGTCGCTTGAGAATAGCTGCCGTCAAAGACATCTGTATTTACTCCAGGAGGGATAACAGAAAACTTATTATCATTTTTTACGTCTACAGCCCCTTGATAGTAGGGATGAGAATACTGCTCCATCCTCTCCTGAGAGGTGCTGACAATGATCTGGTTGGCAAATTCCATGGTCAGTCTTTCGGCAATTATGCGGCTGTGGAATTTAAAACGGTCAATTAATTGATCAAAATTTTCTTTAGAAAAGTTGAGCTTATCCATCTTTTGGGCCCCAAGTGAATGTCCGGTGAAGGAAAATGGGCATTCCATTTTTTCTTTGAGCAGCACTCCTGCCAGACCACCATCTCCATAGTGGGTGGTAAAGAAATCAGGAAAAGCACCTTCTTCATCATAAAATTCGGCGATTGCATCTACATATTTTTTTAAATGCGGCCAGAGCTTTTCTTTGGCCAAAAATTTATCTCCCCCAAACGGCAGGCGGATTATTCTTAAATTTTCACAGCCCGGGTAGCTGTCATAAAGTTCACTGAACTCAGGCCACTCGGGATCATTAATCTGCCTGGTTATTATATCTACTTTAATTCCCATTTTGGCAAGGGCCATGCTGACTTCTTTAACATAAACAAGCTGTCCCCCAAAATCAGGATGTTCTGTCCAGTAGCTGTCATTTTGATCAAAATTACCCTGGGGGTTTAAAAATGCTACATGTTTAATTTCGCTCATTTAATTTACCTCCTTCAATTGGCTGAATATCGTAATAAGACATTATTTCCATTAATGGTGGTACAGAAGAAAGGGCACCTACTCCCTGAATTTTAAATGCTGCCACTGCATTACCAAGTCTGGCAGCTTCTTTGATCGGCAGGCCTTTAAGAATACCAGTTAAAAAACCTGACCAGAAAGAATCTCCAGCCCCTGTAACATCTACTACCTTCTCAGAAAAAACAGGGATGTGCAGTGGTTCACTGCTGCTGTCAGAAACCAGAACACCATCTTTACCCAGACTTAAAACAACAATTTTTGCTCCATCACTGTGGTATTTTTTTAGATAATTTTCAGGATGGTCCTGGCCGTAGAGGTGATAGGCATCATCTAAAGATGGTTTGATTACATCTGCCTGCGAAATTAATTCTCTAATAATTTCACTGCCTTTGTTGCCTTCAGGCCAGAGGCTGGCTCTAAAACTTGGATCAAAGGCAAAAAATTTATTTTTTTTAACTGCATATTCAATAATTTTAATTGCAGTTGAACGAGCAGGATTTTTTGAGAGAATAAAACTGCCGGTAAAGAAAATTGAAGAATTCTCTACCTTATCATATATCTGCTCACTGATCTGCAGATTAATATCTGCTCCCCGATAAGCAAGCCAGGAAGGTGTTTCCTTACTCTTATTAACAAAGATGATTGGAGTTCCTTCTTCAGCATCATACTGCATGCAGTCCAGATTGACACCTTCATTTTCTAAAATTTCTGTCAAATATTCTCCAAACTCATCATCACCAACTCGACTGATAAAAGCTGTTTTATTTTCGAGGCGCTGCATATTTACTAAAACATTGGCAGGAGAACCACCAAAATAACGGGTAAAATTAGCACATTCTTTAAGGGGCGCTTCCTCCCTGGATATCATATCCAGCAAAACCTCTCCATAAGCAGTTATATCAAAGTCATTGGCTTCGAAATTCACACTGTCATGAACTGTTAACAATCGCCTCACCTCACATTTTTAATTTTAAAGCTGCTCTTAAATATTATTTCTACATAAATTTTAAATAACCTGTTTTTTAAAATAATTAATCTCAACTTAGGGCAGGAATAGTAATCAAAACAAAGAATAATAAATAATACAGACAATAAATTTATTGAAATGACATTAAGAGGATAATAGTAATTAGTAATTAAATTTGATGCTGCCTGAGAAAAATTGCATTAACAGTGGAGATGATTTTTATGTTTACTCAAAATCTAAATATTAAGCCAGCCAAATTATATTATGCGGGGGATGATTTGGGTTTAACGTTTTCTGAAGACAGCATAAATTATAAAATTTGGTCTCCCCCTGCTCAGTCAGCTGTAATCGAGATTTATGCTGATGACCGGGGAGCAAAAAAACTTACAGAATATGAGCTGCAGCCGGGTTTAAGCGATACCTGGGAAGTTGAGCTTCCGCAGAGATTATACGGTAAATATTATCGGCTGCGCCTGAAGGTGCATCGCCGGGAATATAATTTTGTGGATCCCTGGGCTAAGGCAGTGGGGACAAACAGTGAATACGGCCTGATAGTTGATCCGGCCCGAATTTATCCACCTACCTGGACCCATGATCAAAAAGTTGAGCTGGAGGATCCGGTTGATGCTGTGATCTATGAACTGCATGTTAAAGACTTTTCAGCTTCTCCTGAAAGCGGTATCAGGCACCAGGGGAAATATACAGCTTTTACTGAAAGGCACAGTGTTAATCGGGAAGGAATGCTGACTGGAATTGCCCACCTTAAAGAATTGGGAGTTACCCATGTCCATCTGCTGCCGGTATATGATTTTGCCTCTGTAGATGATAGAGATCCTGATGATTACAACCCTGCATTCATATGGAATTGGAGTAATAATGGATGTAGTATATAACCACACCTATCATACTCAGAACTCACCTTTTCAGAAAATTTTTCCCAACTATTTTTATAGATTTACAGAGGACGGCAAATTTGCCAATGCTTCTGGCTGTGGAAATGAAATTGCGAGCGAGCGAGAAATGATGCGCAAATATATTGTTGATTCTTTATTATACTGGAGCCAGGAATACCATATTGATGGTTTTCGTTTTGATCTGATGTCTTCTATTGATCGGGAGACTATGCTTTTAGCCGAACACAAGCTGCGCAAAGAAAACTCATCACTTTTAATTTATGGTGAGCCCTGGACAGCTCTGGAGCCGCAGCTGCAGCGCTACCAGCAGATTCGCAAAGGTGATCAGCGGGGAACAGGAATTTCAGTCTTTAATGACAATTTCCGCAATGCACTAAAAGGTGACAGTGATGGGATAGGCAGGGGCTTTATCCAGGGCGAGATTGGTCTGGAGAGAGAAATTGATGAGGGTGTTATTGGAGCAATTGGACTGGAAGAAAGACGCTTATACGGTTTTACCCTGCAGCCCGGAGAAAGCATTAATTATCTGGATTCACATGATAATTTAACCCTCTGGGATAAACTTGCCCGCTCCTGCCCGGGAGCCAATGAGGAGCAGCGCAAAAAAATGCATAAACTGGGGCAGGTAATATTATTTACCTCACAGGGAGTACCCTTTGTTTCAGCCGGAACTGAATTTTTGCGGACTAAGTTTGGTGATAAAAATAGTTTTAATTCAGGAATAGATGTTAATGAATTAAAATGGGAGAGAAAAACAACCTACCGGGAACATTTTAATTATGTAAAGGGGCTGATCAACCTGCGCAGCCACCACCCTGCTTTCAGAATGCGCAGCCGAACAGAAATCAAGGAAAAGCTTCACTTTATTGATTCTCCTTTTGCAACAGTAGGTTATGGGATTTTTAATAATGCCAATGAAGATGCCTGGGGTACAATTTTAGTTTTATTAAACCCCTCTCATGAATGGAAACAGTTCTATCTGCCTGAAAACAGGACCTGGGCAATTGTAGTTGATGATAAGGAGGCAGGAACCGAACCAATTAGATTTTTCCATTCCCACGAAGTAATGGTGCCTCCAATTACAGGTATGGTAATTTATGCAGCAGATTTAGTTACAGGCTATTAAATGCTTGTAGCTTTTCTGCTCTTATGATAAAATTAATATTAAGTATTTTATTAGTCGAGCAAGATTTTGTCCTAAATTGTGGCAATCTTCACTTATTTTACAAAATTTAGCATAAAGAAGGGAGTAGTAGAGTATAGTATGATTAAAGATGAGAATTTAAAGAATGTTGAGCTGCCGGAAGAGGTTGAGGAGCTGCTTGAGGCCTGTCCTAAATACACAGTTGCTCATAGTGAGCAGCAGCTGGTTGAGCTGTCTGTTAGAGATGCTAAAAATGGCTGTCAGGAAGTGAAATATGATATTCCTGAGCGGGG
>QBLP01000184.1 GCA_003070825.1 Halanaerobium sp.
AACCACAGAATCCACGGGTCGTTAGATTACCTAACACCTGTTGAATATAGATATTTAATGTTCGATAAAAAATTGTTTTAAAAAGGGTTGACAATCCAACGTTTAGAAAGATCTTTATATAAATTAGGTTGTTCTATAAATACTTTACGAAATAAGGAAGGAACAGGTCATGGTAGAATATTTTTGCCAAATGTTTCAAAAGATGAGGCACGTTTAGCAATAGAATCAATGGGAATAATATCAGAATTTCTACTTTCTAAATTAGAAGAATAAGCATAGGAACGGTATGTAGTCTAACATATCGTCTTACTATTTATACTTCTAACCTTGTTTTATACAAATTTAATTAATAAGAGTAAATCGTTATGAGTGTTAAATTATATCAACAAGGAAAAAAGCATCCTTAATCTGATAATTAATTTGATTATCTGTATTCTTAATAGTACAATCAATTCACCACAATAGTTAATAAGGTGAGTTGATATTTGTGGCTTTTATCGCTGTTATAGCAATCTTAGCGGCGGTGAAGGCCCAATATTTTGCTTATGAACTCACTTCAATAGATGTCTATACTGTATTGAATGGTCTTTTATGTATCTTAAACTAATTAGAAAGGGGAATAAGAAATGAAAAAAGTTGAGCCGATCAGAGACAAAGAATTAATTGAGGAGGTTAAACGCCTATTGCTGATGGATAATTACAGAAACTATCTGCTTTTTGTGCTCGGAATTAATACCGGCCTTAGAATTGGAGATATGCTGCGACTAAAAGTTTCTGACGTAAGGAACAAGACTCACATCCAGATCAAAGAGCAGAAGACTCAAAAGTCAAAGAAGTTCTTTATTAATGGTGCTTTGCGAGATGCTTTAGATCGATACATTAAAAACATGGCTGATCATGAATATCTCTTTCAGAGTAGAAATGGGACCAATAAACCGATCACCAGAAGCCAGGCATATAGAGTGTTAAGTTCTGTTGGTAAAGAAGTTGGTCTGGAATCCATTGGCTGCCATTCAACTCGAAAAACCTTCGGATACCACCATTATCAGCAGTATAAAGATGTGGCAATGCTGCAGAAGCTTTTTAACCATTCTGCTCCAAGTATTACTCTGGATTATATAGGCGTAAATCAGGATTTGATGGATGAATCAATGAGAGAATTTGAACTATAGGTTAGAGAAGGTATAAGGGATGTTAAGTTTTTATGTAGAAAGGGCTGAGAAGGGTTGAGAATAGCTGTTTGAGGCCCTGTGTTTATGCTGTATATTTCTTATGTAGAATGGTTAGAAAAAGCTTTAAATAGCCTTTGTGCGCTCCCTGTCATATTGGTTGGTAAGACTTTTTTTCTACTGCGGATATGTGCTATAATAGAGTTAGTAATTCGCATCTGAGTATAATAAGTCCAGTAGGGGGATAATGACATGCCTAGAAAAATGGAGATAGAATATCCTGACACTTTGCTTGATTTACTTCAAGAAACTCCTGAAGAATTTGAACGAGAAGCTAAAATGGCAATGGCGGTCAAATTATTTGAGCTTAAAAGAATATCTTCTGGTATGGCTGCAGAAATGGTGGGGAAGGATAGAGCTTCATTTTTGTTAGAGTTGCAAAGGTATGGTGTAGAAATGATAAATATGGAGTCAGATGAGTTAGAGTCTGATGTTGAAAATGCTTAAAACTTATTAACCCCTTCATTACTGGTGAATTTTTTGAAGGAGGTGATTATAGTGGGTAAGAAGAAAAAGAGATCAAATTGTCGCTTCATCTTAAAAAAGAAGAAAAAAAGTGGTAAAAAGATACAGGTTAGTGTTCATTTAACTCAAGAACAAATTGATAAAGTTAGTAAACTAAGTGAGATATCTGGTCAAAATAAGTCATACATCCATGGAGAAGCACTTGATTACTATTTTGATAATGTTGAAGTAGTAGATTAATTTTTTTTAAGATATCTTATCTCATTTTTATAAATTCGAGCAGGATGTCGATTACGATATTATCTATTTTGATAAAGATGATAAGATGATTCAGCATTATGACAAGAGTTATCAAATGTTTAGAGACAAAAAATCAATCTTAGGAGCTGATAACCATGACAAAACAATTCGAAGTCGGCGCAAATTACCAGGCACAGAACTATAGGGACAGCGGCTACAACTTCCCTAAAGGAGAATATCATCTTAAAATAGTCCAGGAAGGATTCCCTGAAAAGCCAGTTAATGATGAAGAAGAACTAGTCATAGCCGAAGAGCAGTGGCTTGAAGGATTAGAGGGTACTGATCAATACAAGACTGATCTGAAAGGTAACTGGTACTATTTTGAGTTCCCTTTAAATGATGAGGGAGTAGATTACATGTGGATACCTGAATCAGTTGTGTTTGATGTATTTGAATAAAAGTTAAGTATAGCAAGAAATGGACCTTTTCTTTCTCTGGCCGGCTGGACCACTATTATATAAGTTTTAGACATAGATCTCCCTTTGGTTATAACCTAGTTATTTAAATCCCGCGGCGCGCATCTAGGTTTAATCTAATAGGGAGGAAGAGCGTACTATTTATTTGTCAATGTTCAAGTAGGTGAGACACTATGCTGCACGAGTATCCGGCATATAGTTCTGATCTTTATAGAAGAGTTCATGCTTGGCCTGATAATATATATCTTTGGTTATGATGTCGCTATTAAGCTTGTCTGCTATTTCTAGAATCTTTTCCAGCAGCTGACCAGCTTTTCGTTCTATCAGCAAGTAGAGGTTTGAATTTTCCATAACTCTTCTAGTTATTCGGAAGTCCTTCGAATACTCTCCCTTACCTTCGATCAATCCACTTTCCCAGTCTACACCAACAGTATTACTAAACACATATTGGTCTACCAATCGTTGTAATTCAGGATTAATTACCTCCAGTGGCTGTTTTAATAAGTAATTACTTTTTAAAAGTATTTTTCTGTTTTTAGTTCTAGGATCTTTTCTGGTTTCACTAATTTCTTCGCAGAGATAATTCGATAACTTCGTTGCTTTTGCTTTCAAATTATCTTTTTTACTAATGTATAATCTAGGCCTACTAATTGAGCTAAGAGAGCTAATATGAGCTATTCCGTGACCCCACTTGTCCTGAAGTTTTGACTGTTCAAGATATTTCAGATTAGACAGCATGTGAAAGTGTGGTCTACCGTTTTTCTGGAATTCTAACACTGCTATGTATTTAAAGTCACCTTCATATGCTTCTGATAAATTTTTCAGGTTCTCAATGAATTTACTAAAAGCATAATAAGCATTGTCAAGATTTTGTGGGTCTTTTCCAGATATGAGAGTATCCATCTTAGAAGCAATCTTCCTCTTAATTTTATAATTGCGTCGACTTTTGCATAGATTTTTAAATTTTTGATTATCTTTTTTTATTGTTTTAATTACATTGGATCTTATAGAATCAGCATCTTCTTGTAGTATTCTCAAAATTTTATTCCTTACAGTTCTTCCTTCCTTACTATTATATAAATAACTCTTATCATTGTTATCAGTATCAGCCTTGTATATGATAATCTAAAAGTGACCCAGGATAATAATTTAAAATTGACCCGTTTAAATAGATAATATAAACTGTCCATAATAAAAACAAAAATTATGGGCAGGTGAAAAAGGTGATAAAATTGAATGAAAAAGCCAATATTCTAATTAAACATTTTGTCGAGGGTCAATCAATTAGAAAAATAGCCAGAGAGTCAGAATTTTCAAGAAATACTATCCGAAAATATATCCGAGATCATGAAGAAAAACTTCAGGATCTGGATAAAGCCAAATCCAGAGATGAAATATTAACCTTAATTGAATCTCTTGTAGAAACTCCTGAGTATGACAGCTCTAATCGTAATAAATATAAAATGAATGAAGCTATCAAAAAAGACATCGCTTACTGCATTAAAGAAAACAAAAAACGGCGAGCAACAGGTATGCGTAAGCTGCAGCGTAAAAAGATTGATATTCATGAGTATTTGCTTGGTAAAGGTCATGATATCAGCTACTCAACAGTCTGTAACTACATTAGAAACACCTATGAAAATGCAGCCAAAGAAGCATATATAAAACAGCTCTATCATGAGGGAGAATCACTTCAGTTCGACTATGGTGAAGCCAATTTAGAAATTGCAGGTAAAAACAAAACTCTTAATATGGCTCTATTCACAACTGGTTTTGGTTTTCATCACTATGGTAAATT
>QBLP01000185.1 GCA_003070825.1 Halanaerobium sp.
TATCTAATTATTGGTGACTTTACCGGAATGATTGGAGATCCAACCGGGAAATCTGAGACCAGAAATCAGCTGACTAAAGAAGAAGTTTTAGAAAATGCCCGTACATATGAAGAACAGTTTTCTAAAGTGCTGGATCCAGAAAAAACCAATGTTGTTTTTAATGGAGACTGGTTAAATGAGATGGACTTTGCTGATGTTTTAGAACTATCAGCTCACTATACAGTTGCCAGAATGCTGGAGCGTGACGATTTTTCCAAACGCTACAGTGCCGGTAAGCCAATTGGAATTCACGAATTTTTCTATCCTCTAATGCAGGGTTATGATTCGGTAGCAATCGAAGCCGATGTGGAATTGGGTGGAACTGACCAGCGTTTTAACCTTTTAGTAGGACGCAAATTACAGCAGGAATACGGTCAGGAGCCGCAGGTTGTACTGATGATGCCACTTTTAGAAGGTTTAGATGGTGTCAATAAGATGAGTAAGAGTCTGGATAATTATATTGGGGTTTACGATGAGCCTGCTGATATGTTTGGTAAGGTAATGTCAATTCCTGACGATATGATTATTCGTTATTTTGAACTTTTAACTGATGTTTCAATTGAGCGTCTTAACGAAATGAAGGAAAAGCTCAGCCGGGATGATTTTAACCCAATGGAGTTAAAAAAGGAGCTGGCCCGGGAGATAGTTACAGAATATCACGACGAAGAAGCTGCTGTTAAAGCCCGCCAGGAATTTGAAAGTGTCTTCTCTAAGGGGAACCTGCCGGAAGATATTCCTGTAATTGAAATTGCGGAAGCAGATTTAGAAGATGGTGAACTCTGGATTGTGAAACTGGTAGCTGCAACTGGATTAGTTGATTCCAACAGTCAGGCCCGCCGGATGATCAAACAGGGTGCTGTTACAATAGATGATCAGAAGTATGAAAAGATTAATCTGGATATTGAAGTTGAGGACGGAATGATTATTCAGATTGGAAAACGCCGCTTTGCTAAAATTAAATTGATATAACTTTCTCTTAGATATTAATCTTCACAACGCTTTTCATTCAGAATTAATTATGGATTGTTCTAACTCGCTTTGCTCAAACATTGAACAATCTATTTCATAATTAATTCTATTCCAAGCTGTTACGATTTGAAATATATAAGAGAAAGTTAATCAATTGGCAATTAAATTTAAGCTAAATCAGCTTTCCTTCCCGAAGGAACGTCCTGTTCCTCGGTCAGCTCAGAGCATCCGTGCTCTTCGAGCTGATTTAGCTTTAATATTCATCAAGTTTATTTAATAAAAATTATTAAAGTCATTAAATTTGATTTTTTGATTTAAAAATCTCATTTATAAAAGCAGAAAAATAAATATACCTTTTAATAACTAATTTAATTTAGCTGCAGCGTCAGGTTGATCCATGTACTTTTGCTAATATAGTTTATATTGCAGCAATATTCTAGTGAAAATTTATGTTTAAATAACAAGGAGAAGGATAAATTTTTACTTTCTCTCAGATATTTTAAAGCGTTGTGGAGATTAATATCTGAGAGAAAGAAATAAATTTATAGAGAGGAAGGTTTTAATGATTAAAAGTGGAGATGAAATAAGACAGGCTTATCTTGATTTTTTTGAATCTAAGGGTCACTTAATTATGGACAGTGCACCGCTGATTCCAAAAAATGACCCGAGTCTGTTGTGGATAAATGCCGGGATGGCTCCCTTTAAGCCTTATTTTGACGGCAGTCTTGAGCCGCCTAAAAGCCGTATTGCCACCAGTCAGAAGTGTATCCGTACAAATGATATAGAAAATGTAGGTAAAACAGCACGCCACCATACCTACTTTGAGATGCTCGGAAACTTTTCTTTTGGTGATTATTTTAAAGAAGAGGCAATCAGCTGGGCCTGGGAGTTTGTAACCGATGTTCTAAAGTTGGACCAGGATAAGCTCTGGATTACAATTTATAAGGAAGACGAAGAAGCCTTTAAAATCTGGCATGATCAGGTTGGTCTGCCGGAAGAAAGAATTGTTCGGATGGGTAAAAAAGAAAATTTCTGGCAGATTGGAACCGGACCCTGTGGTCCCTGCTCAGAGATTCACTATGACCGCGGTGTAGAAGCGGGAGACAGTGAAGAAGATGTATTAGGTGGTGAGGGTGACAGATATTTAGAAATCTGGAATCTGGTATTTACCCAGTATAATTATACCGAAGCTGGCGAATACAAAGAACTGCCCAATAAAAATATAGATACCGGAATGGGACTTGAAAGAGTAGCTTCCATTCTGCAGGAGACTGAAACCAACTTTGAAACAGATTTAATTAAACCGATTATCGATCAGGTAGTAGAAATGACAGAAATCCCCTATCAAAAAGATGAGGAAAGTGTAACCGCCTATCGAGTAATTGCTGACCATATTCGCTCAGCCTCTGTTGCTATTTCTGATGGAGCTCTGCCTTCCAATGAAGGACGCGGCTATGTAATCCGCCGTCTGATTAGAAGAGCAGCTCGCTACGGCCGGAAACTCGGATTTAAAGAACCGTTTTTATATAAACTGGTAGAAAAAACTGCTGAGATTGTTAAGGGAGTTGCCCCAGATCTTAAAAAACAGCTGGCCCATGTTAAAAATGTGCTCAAATCTGAGGAAGAGAGTTTCTTAAAAACATTAGAGCAGGGTTTAAATATTTTAGAAGAGATGCTGGCTGAGCTTGAGGCAGAAAATAAAGAAGTGCTGGCAGGTAAAGATGCCTTCCGCCTTTATGATACCTATGGTTTTCCACTTGATCTGACCGAAGATATTGCAGCTGAGGTTGGAATTAAGGTTGATCAGGAAGGTTTTGAAGCGGAAATGGCTGCCCAGCGCAAAAGAGCCAGAGAGGCCAGAGAAGAGACTTCTTTCAGCAGTGGAGAAGTAGAAAAACTATACGCAGAATTTAAAGCTCAGATTGAAGAAGATAACTTTACCGGCTACCACTCACTTAAAGAAAAGACTGAGGTTGTTGGTTTGCTTAAAGACAAACAAAAGGTGGAAAAGCTTAATGCAGGAGACAGTGGAGAGATTATTCTTGCTAAAACTCCATTTTACGCAGAGAGTGGAGGCCAGCTTGGAGATCAGGGTGTAATTAAAACAGATGATTTTGAGGCTGAAGTTAGAGATACAGTCAAAAAAGCTGAAGTTTTTGTGCATCAGGTAGAAGTCAAATCAGGAGCAGTAGAAAGCGGGACTCAGGTAGAAGCAGTTGTCTACCACAACCGTCGACAGGCAACAGCCCGCCACCACTCAGCAACTCATCTGCTTCATAAAGCTTTAAAAGAAGTACTGGGAGAGCATGTAAACCAGTCTGGCTCACTGGTAGCTCCGGACAGACTGCGTTTTGACTTTACTCATTTTTCTGCTCTGACAGCAGATGAGCTGGAAGAGATTGAAAGCAGAGTTAACCAGGCTGTAATGGAAAACTATCCTGTCCAAACCGAAGTTAAGGCTATTGATGAAGCTAAAGAAATGGGAGCAACCGCTCTCTTTGGTGAAAAATACGGAGAAGAAGTTAGAGTTGTTAAAATGGGTGACTTTAGTTTAGAACTCTGTGGTGGAACTCATGTTGAGGCCACAGGTGATATTGGAGCCTTTAAAATTGTTTCCGAAAGTGGAATTGCAGCCGGAGTCAGAAGAATTGAAGCAGTAACTGGCGAATATGCTCTGGATTACTTTAATTCTAAACTGGAGCTTTTAAATCAGGCAGCTTCAGAATTGAAAACTGAGCCGGATAATCTTTTACAGCGGGTAAGACAGCTGCAGAAAGAACAGAAAAATCTGGAAAAAGAACTTGAAAACTTAAAGCAGAAACTTGCCGGTTCTAAAAAAGATGAACTGATCGACCAGCTGCAGCAGATTGAAGGTATAAATGTCCTGACAGCAGAGCTCGACGGCCTCGATAATTCAGCCTTAAGAAATTTAAATGATCAGCTGAAAGATAAAGTTGATTCGGCTGTAATTGTGCTGGCCAGTAAGGGAGCCAACAAAGTTATTTTTGTTGCATCTGTGACTGAGGATCTGATTAAAAAAGGATTTAAAGCTGGAGATATTATTTCAAAAGTAGCCAGAACTGCCGGTGGTGGTGGAGGTGGACGTCCTGATATGGCCCAGGCAGGAGGTTCAAAACCAGAAAAGACTGCTGAAGCACTGGCGGAAGTAGAAAAAATTGTTAAAGAAATTGCAGGCTAAG
>QBLP01000021.1 GCA_003070825.1 Halanaerobium sp.
GGATTAATTACAGCAGAATCTATATCATTAATCTTTTTAATTTTATAAATCATCTTTCTCAAGTCAACATTTTTCGATTCATAGTAATGAGCGGCTATTGACCAGAGAGATTCTCCAGTTTCAATTTCATGTCTGATAAAATTACTGCTGTTTTCTCCAGAACCAATTAGTGAAAAAATTGCAATAAACAAAACACTAAGTAATAATACGGCTGCTGCAGCAGTCAAAATCTTCTTTAAAATTGATTTTCTCTTTTTCTTTGCTGTTTTAGCTCCCTGATAATTTAATGAATAAGCATTTATAACATTCATAACTAACCCCTCCTATTTAATATAAACATCTGTACTAAACAACTGTTTGTATTTATATTATAGCAGTACACATGTTCATTGTCAAGAGCTATTTGAACGATTGTTTGTCTATTTATTATTTTTATGTTATAATAGAAGAAAATAAGAATGGAGGAATAATTATGGAAGAGCTATCTAAAAGACAACAAAGTATATTACAATTTATTATAGATGAAATCAAATCCAAAGGATATCCCCCTTCTGTTAGGGAAATTGGGAAGGCTGTTGGCCTAAAATCTCCTGCTTCTGTTCACAGTCATTTAAAAACTTTAGAAAAATTGAATTACCTCCGCAGAGATCCCTCCAAACCGAGAGCAATTGAGGTAATTTATAATAATGACCAGGAAGCAAAAAATGAAAAAGAAATGATTAACATCCCGGTAGTTGGTAAGGTTACTGCAGGAGCTCCTATTCTAGCGGAAGAAAATGTAGAAGATTATTTCCCTCTCCCCTTAAGCTATTTAAAAGTAGGAAATAATGATTTATTTATGCTTAAAGTTAGTGGAGATAGTATGATTGAGGCTGGAATACATGATGGTGATTATGTTATAGCTGAAAAACAGAGCTATGCTGAAAATAATGAGATTGTAATTGCCTTACTTGATGATGAAGCAACAGTAAAGCGTTTTTTCAAAGAGGAAGATCATGTCAGATTACAGCCTGAAAACCCTGCCTATGAACCAATTATATCTAAAGAGGTCAAGATTTTAGGGAAAGTCACAGGTCTATTTAGAAAGTTTGACTAGTTTTATGAAATTAATGTAAAAAAACTAAGCAAATTAATGCTTAGTTTATAAATAGTTCTTTATAAAATTTTAATTAATCTAAATAACTTAAATTTTTCCGCTGCTGGATAATTCTTTTATCCTATCAGCGGCTTTTTTTATTAGTTTAAAATCATACCAGCTGTATTTTTTCATCTTTTCATTTCTAAGCAAATAGGCAGGATGAAAGGTTGGTAAAAAGTAAATATCTCCTCTTTGAAACCACTTTCCCCTGACATTGGTTATTGACTCTTCCGGATCAATTAAATATTTAGTTGCTGTAGATCCTAAAGTTACAATAACTTTGGGCTGGATAAGCTCAATTTCAGCTCTAAGAATTGAAACACAGGCTTCAAATTCATTTTGATGGGGAACTCTGTTCCCCGGGGGACGACATTTAATTACATTGGTGATATAAAGCTCTTCTCTTTTTAAATTAACAGCTTCAAAAATTTTATCCATTAATTTTCCTGCCCGTCCCACAAATGGTCTCCCTAAACGATCTTCATTTGCTCCAGGACCCTCACCAATCAGCATAATTTTACTATCTGTACTACCTTCTCCCATCACAACTCCATTAGCCCCTTCTCGCAGTTGACAGCGGTGGCATTTCAGTGCTTCCTCTTTTAACTGCTGATAATTATCCCTGGGATAAGTAAATAACTGCTGAATTTTAAAATTTCCCTGCTGGTCAAATAACATCAAATTCCCCCTGCAATTAAATTTAATTATTCCGCAAAATCCTGATATTCTTCACTGGCCAGAGCTTTAAATAAATTTCTAGCACTGGCTGCTTCCATAACAGCCCTAAAATAATTACCATTTTCATAGTAAACATAACCTTTAATTAAATGAGAATACTCATTTTCCTGCATTGAAAGAGCCTGATCTGCATAATTTAAGGCCTGATCATATTTTTTGATTTCAATTAGAGCCGCAGCAGCATGATTTAAAGCCCATAAATTTTCTGGATCGATTTTAAAAATATATTCAAAAAGTGAAACCGCTTCCCGGTAATCCTTGTTTATTACTTCTCGAAAAGCAGCATAATTTAAAAGCAGCAGGTTATCAGAGTCCTGATAATTTTCCCAGTCAGCTAAATACGGAGAAACAGCAGTGTTAAAGTCTTCCCGGCTAACACTGCTGCCAAAAACATCTATAATATCATATGCATTTTTTATTTCTCCAGTATTAGCATAGGCTACTGCCAGGGTGTAATTTAAGACAATATTGCTCTCATTCACTTTCAGCTGTTTTTGGGTAGTATTAATCAACTGCTCCCAGTTATATTTAGACTCAGCAGCTGTAGTAGAGTTAAATAACATTGTTAATAATGAAATTATTAATAAAATCAATAACTTTTTCTTCAAGTATAAATCAGCTTCCTTTATTCCAAATTTATTACTAAATTCATAATTTAAACAGCTAATAATAGAATAAATCTGATCCGATCTATTCTTCCTCTAAGTCAAGAAGACCGCTTATTTTCTCAACTGGGGCAATAGTGGATATTGCATGTTTATAGATCATCTGGTCTCGCTCATCACTTCTCAGAATAACTGTAAAGTTATCATAGGCTGTAATTCTTCCCTTTAATTGATAACCATTGACAAAGTAAACAATAACCTCAATGTTCTTTTCGTGAACATGTTTTAAAATGTGATCCTGATAATTAATATTGTTATTACTCATCTCTGCAGCCCCCTTTTATATTTTTAAAGCTTCTTATATTATAAATTCAATATTATTTTGAAAATTCCTGCAAAGATAAATAAATATTGTCTAATTATTCTTCATTATCAGCTGATTCCTGAGCAGCTAATTCCTGAAAATATGAATTACCACTGCCAAAGTATGATTTTAACTGATAATATATATCGTTAGGAGAACGAACTCCAAAGCCTGTATAAACTGCCTCTCCATCTTTAAAAACTTTAGAAACAGGGACTGAATTGATTCCGTAACGTTCAAATATTTCTGGAGCATCAGTTAATTTTAGCTGATATAGATCCAATTGGGGGAAAGAATCAATGACCTGATTTATATTTTTTTCAGCAATCTGACAGTAACCACAGCTGTCATTTGAGAAAAGAACAAAAATTGCATCCTTTTCTTTGATTAGTCGGTCAAATTCTTCTCCATTAGAAATCAATTTCTTTTCGCTTTTTGTATTCTTGCTCATAATCTCTAAAGCCTGTCGAGCAGTATCACTTAAATTATGATGGCGTTCTATAAGTGTTTTAACCTCTTCTAAAAGACCCGCTTTCATCATTAAATCAACCCGCTGATTGATTCTCTGGTAGAGATTTTCACGACTTCTGATCAGGGCAAATTTATAGGCACTGTAGCGGGGTGGACGCTCCTGCTGCTTCTTTTTATAAAAACTTTTTGTTTTACCTGTCTGCTCATAAATTTCTACGGCTCTGATAACCCGACGCAGATCATTAGGATGCAGTTTTTCGGCTGTTTTAGGATCTTTTTCAGCCAGAATTTGATGAACTTTTTCTGTACCCTCTGCTGCAGCCATTTTTTCTAAGCTGTCTCTCAGCTGATAATCAGGTTCAATCTCCGGCAGCATAAAACCCTCCAGCACTGCTCTTAAATAAAGGTGAGTCCCTCCAACCAGCATTGGAATTTTACCTTCGGCTTTTATTTCTGTAATTACCCGGTCACAGTCATCCTGAAACTGAGAAACTGAATAATCAGCTTCAGGGCTTAAAAAGTCAATCAGGTGATGTTTTACCTGTTTTCTTTCAGCTTTAGATGCTTTGGCCGTACCAATATCCATCTCCTGGTAAATCTGCATTGAATCAGCTGAAATTATTTCTGCCTCAATTTTCTGAGCAAGTTTAAGTGATAATTCTGTTTTGCCAACTGCTGTTGGTCCTGTTAAAACTATTAAATTTTTCATTATCTACCAAGTCCTTTTTCTATTTCTTCCCGGCTGATATTGATCATTATTGGGCGACTGTGGGGGCAGCGATAGGGATTTTCTGTTTCGTACAAATCTTTGATCAGCTGAACACTTTCCTTTTTTGTCAGCGGCTGACCGGCCTTAATTGAAGAGCGGCAGGCTAAGTATTTAAGCATTGTCTTTTGTATTTCAGCTGCAGATTTTGCTTTCCCCGCTTCTGCAAGTTCTACTATCAGCTCTTCTATAATATTTCTTGTAGGTTTATTTTTCAGTAAAACAGGAACTTCCTGAATTAAAATTGTATTACTGCCAAAATCACTAAAGTCTATCCCAATTTCTCTGATTTGATCTTCATACTGGCGTACAATTTCTCTTTCTTCTGCTGAAAGTTCTATTTTTACCGGCAGCAGCAGTGACTGCGACGCTTTATCTTTCTGATTGAATTCTGCGTAGAATCTTTCGTATAAAATCCTTTCCTGAGCATTATGCTGATCTACAATTTTTAAACCCTGATCAGTTTCAATCAATAGGTAACTGTTAAATATCTGTCCTAAATATTTAAAGTAACTTTCTTCAGCTTCTACCTTAGCCAGCGAATATTCCTGATTTTCATTCTTTTCAATAAGCTGACTAAATTCTTCTTTATCTTCCGAGAAAGTCTCTGCCTGCCTGCTGTCACGGCTGTAGTTTATATTTTTTTGTAGATCTTTTTTGCTGTAATTATTTTTTTCCCCTCTGTATTTATTGTTTGAAGAATAATTACCACTCTTATTTTGCTTTCGGGGATTGTAATTATCTGCTGAAGATTTTCTCTTAAAATCAGAACCACTATCATTCTGCTCATCAGAATTAGAATAATCTGCTTCAAATTTTCTTCTCTTTTGATCCTCTTTTTCGCCAAATAATTTCTCTCGTTCTACTTCTTCTTCCTCGGTCTTCTGGTCTTTAAATTCAGTAGACTGCTTTAATTTGATTCTGGTAGTCGGATCATTTTCTTTAAGTGTTCTGCGCACCGCCTTTTTGATTACATCAAAAATAATCTGACTGCGGCTGAATTTAACTTCTCTTTTTGCCGGATGCACATTAACATCAACTAAAATAGGGTTGACCTTAATAAAGAGAAAAACAATCGGTTTTCTGCCTGGATCAATTAACTTATTATAAGCTGTCTCCACTGCTTTTGCAGTAAGATTGTTATATATAGGTCTACCGTTGACAAAAAAGAGTTCATGACTTCTGCTGGATCTGGTTAATTCAGGTCGGCAGAGATAGCCGCTGAGTTTGATATAGCGGTCTTCAATATCAATTGGAATTAAATTATCGGCAATTTCACTGCCGTAAACTGCATAAATTGTATCCTTTAGCTTTCCATTCCCGGGCGTAGACAAAATCTGTCTGCCATCATGATAGAGTTTAAAACTCAAATCACTGTTGGCAGTGGCTTCTGCACTGACAATTTTACTGATATGAGAAAACTCAGTTGTTGTAGTTTTTAAATATTTATAGCGGGCAGGTGTGTTGTAAAATAAATCTCTTACAGTAATTTCTGTACCCACTGTTGAGCCTACAGGCTTTTTACTTAGTATTTCTCCACCCTTAAGAGTAATTTTTTCGGCCTGGTCACTATCCTCATGTCTGCTGATCATTTCAACCTCAGCAACTGAAGCAATACTGGCTAAGGCCTCACCTCTAAAACCCAGACTGTAGAGTGAATAAAGGTCATCTATATCTTCAATTTTACTGGTCGCATAGCGGTTAAAAGCTGATTCAATATCATCGGCCTGAATCCCGTGCCCGTCATCTTTGACTTTAATCAGCTCACGACCACCATCTTCAATTTTAATTTCTATATTCTCAGCCCCAGCATCAATTGAGTTTTCAATCAATTCTTTAACAATAGAGGCAGGACGTTCTATAACCTCACCTGCTGATATCTGATTTGCTACATTTTGAGGAAGCTGCTTTATAATACCCATCTTAATTCTCCTCTTCTTTTAAATCCTTTTTTAATTTATATAAAAAGTTCATTGCATCCATTGGAGTCATCTCCAAAATATCCTGTTCATCTAGTTTCTTTAAAACAGGACTTTTTTCTGTATTAAATAGAGGCAGCTGCTGGTGTTTATCATCGGCAACTGTTTTTTCCAGTTTACGCACCGGCATCTTATTATTTTCTTCCAGCCTATTTAATATTTTCTGAGCACTAATAATTATTTCCTCCGGCAGACCTGCCAGACGGGCAACCTCTATACCGTAACTATCACTGGCTCTACCTTCAACAATACGGTGTAAAAAGTGTACCCCATCATTATCTTCTTTAACCAACACATTATAATTTTTGATCCCGCTGTACTCGTCTTCCAGTCTGGTAAGTTCATGATAGTGTGTTGCAAATAAAGTTCGAGCACCAATACGCTCCGGATTGTTAAGATACTCACTGACAGACCAGGCGATAGAGACTCCATCATAGGTGCTGGTACCTCTACCAACCTCATCTAAAATTATTAAGCTTTTTTCAGTACTGTTGTTGACTATATTAGCTACTTCATTCATTTCTACCATAAAAGTACTCTGACCTGTTGTTAAGTCATCACTGGCTCCAACTCTGGTAAAAATTCTGTCAGTTAGACCAATCCGAGCCTCATCTGCTGGCACATATGAACCCACCTGTGCCATTAACACTATCAGGGCAACCTGACGCATATATGTCGATTTACCAGACATATTGGGACCGGTAATAATTATGAAGCGCTGATCACTCTGGTTTAAATAGCAGTCGTTGGGCACAAACTGCTCGGCAAACATTTTCTCAACTACCGGATGGCGTCCATTTTTAATTATAATTTCGTCATCATTATTAACTTCCGGCCTGTTATAATTATTTTCAATTGCCAGAAAAGAGAAGGAAAGTAGAACATCAAGCTGAGCTATAATAGCGGCAGTCTTGTTGATCCGCTCAACCTCTTCCGCTATCTTATCTCTAATTTTAACAAATAATTTATACTCTAGATCATTTATTTTTTCTTCTGCTCCCAGCACTTCTGACTCTTTTTCCTTTAACTCCGGTATAATATATCGCTCACTGTTACTTAAAGTCTGTTTTCTTTCATAACGCTCCGGTACTTTATCAGTATGAGAATTTGTTACCTCCAGATAATAACCAAAAACTTTATTGAAACCAACTTTTAGGGTGCTAATTCCTGTTTTTTCTCTCTCCTCTTTCTGGAGAGAAGTAATCCAATCTTTACCATTACTGACCAGGTCCCTGAGTTCATCAAGTTTGGCATCGTGACCATCCTTGATTATTCCTCCTTCAGTTATTGTGGTTGGCGGCTCTTCTTTAATTGATTGATCAATCAAAGTGTAAATATCATCTAAAAGATCAAAATCCTGCTGCATTTCAAGCAGTAAATCACTTTCTAATTCAGTCAGCAGTTCTTTAACAGCTGGTAATTTGGCAAGTGAATTTCTTAAAGCAATCAAATCCCTGGCGTTTGCCGATTGATAGGTGATTTTACTCATAATTCTTTCTAAATCATAGATTTCTGATAGTTCAGCTCTTAATTTTTCCAGAATCATAAAGTTATCTATAATCTCTGCCAGTGCATCATGTCTTTTGTTAATTTCTGCTTTTTGAATTAAAGGCTGATTGATCCACTTTTTAATTTCTCTACCGCCCATAGAAGTAACTGTCTGATCGACTATAGAAAGTAAAGAACCTGAGCGCTGATTATCTCTAATAGTCGAAGTCAGTTCCAGGTTGCGGCGGCTGGCCGAATCTAAAACCATATAATCTTCCAGGTGGTATGACTTTAGGGTTGTTATCTGATTAACTGTTCTCTTTTGCGTTTCACCTAAATAGGAAAGTACCTGACCGGCTGCATAAACAGCAGCCTTCATCTCTTCACAGCCAAAACCTTCCAGGGATTTTAGTTGAAAATGATCAATTAAGCCCTGATATAGACGTTCATATTTTTTATCAGCTAAGATATTTAAAGTAAAATTATAAATCTGCTGCAGCTCCTCGATCAACTTAGTTTGGGCTGTTTTTTGATCTAGAAGCAGCTCCTGGGGCGAAATGCGGTTAATTTCATCTTTTAATTTATCCTGATCAGCTGCTGGAAACTCTGTCAGATAAAATTCCCCAGTTGAGATATCAGTATAAGAAAAGCCGTAGTAATCCCCGAATTTAAAGGCAGCCGCTAGATAATTATTTTCATTTTCCGCTAAAATTTCATTTTCGATCACTGTCCCAGGAGTTACAACCCGAATCACATCCCGCTCTACAATACCACTGCTTTCTGATGGGTCTTCGAGCTGTTCACAAATTGCCACCTTGATTCCACTTTTAATTAATTTTTCAATATATGAGGCAGCTGAATGATAGGGAACACCTGCCATCGGTATTTTTTCTCCCCCACCCTTGTTGCGGGAAGTTAGAGCAATATCAAGTATTTTAGCTGCTCTTTTAGCATCATCACCAAACATTTCATAAAAATCTCCCAGTCGGAAAAAGAGGATTGAATCCCGATATTTATTTTTTAAATCATGATACTGTTGCATCATTGGTGTTAGCTCTGCCAAATTAATCCCTCCAAAATTTATAAATTAAATAAAATAAAACCTGAAAGATCTATTTAATTATCCTTCAGGTCAACTTTGTGAATTATTTCTTCTTAACCAGGTTCAAAACGGTGGTTTTGGACCTGGTTCCATAATATATTAAATTACTGTTCCTTCTAAGGTCCAACTTTTTGCAGCTTCAATTTTTACCTTAACAATTTCTCCAATCAATTCTTCATTTTTTTCAATAAAACAAATTTTATTGGTAGAAGTACGGCCCTCATAAATTTCTGGATCATTATTGCTGGGCCCTGTCACCAGTATTTCCTGAGTTGTACCAATTAACTTCTGGTTTTTATCATAGCTAATTTTATTCTGTAGATCCATTAAGCGCTTTAAGCGCTCTTTTTTCACTTCTTCCTCAACCTGATCGTCTCTCCTGGCTGCAGGAGTACCACTGCGCTGAGAATAAATAAAGGTATAAGCCATATCAAAATTTAATTCTTTGACCAGCTCAATTGTTTTTTCAAAATCTTCTTCGCTTTCTCCTGGAAAACCAACTATAAAGTCTGTAGAAACAGCTGCTCCAGGAATTTCCTCCTGAATTTTCTTAACCCGCTCTATATAATACTCTCGTGTATAACCACGATTCATTTCTTTAAGAACTTTGTTGCTTCCTGATTGTACCGGGAGATGAATATGATTGGCCACCTTATCCAATTTTTTAATATTTTTTAATAATGCATCAGAAAAATCTCTTGGATGAGAGGTCATAAAACGGATTCTTTTTAATTTTTCAACTTTATTTAATTCTTCCAGTAATTTTGGAAAAGTAATCTCTTTATCAAGATCATTTCCATATGAATTAACATTCTGGCCGAGAAGAGTAATTTCCTTAACACCATCTTCAGCCAGCCTTTTAGCTTCATCTACAATTGATTCTACCGGTCGGCTGCGCTCTCTACCTCTGACATAAGGGACTATACAGTAGGTGCAGAAATTATCACAACCCTGAATAATTGAGATCCAGGCTGAATGATCAGACTCGCGCTGAGAAGGAAGATCAGGAATTAAGCCCTCTTCTTCATCCCAGACTTCAACAACTCGATCTCTTGTTTCTTCAATTTTTCTAATCAAATTAGGTAAATGGTGAATATTGTGTGTACCAAAAATTAAATCTACATGCCTGTACTTTTTATAAACTTCATCAACAGGTTCATCCTGCTGCATCATACAGCCGCCAATACCAATTATCAGGTCCGGATTCTCTCTTTTATATTTTTTGAGCTCACCAAGTTTACCAAAAACTTTTAATTCGGCATTTTCTCGGATAATACAGGTATTTAATAAAATTATATCTGCATTAGCCAGTTCATCTGTATGCTGATAACCCATTTTTTCCAGCATACCGGCAAGTCTTTCTGAATCATGTTCATTCATCTGACAGCCGTAAGTTATTATATTGTAATATTTATTTTCACTCATTATTTCACTCCTGTAATTAACTTAAAATCTATTGATTATCATCATAATTCTTTAACTGTTCTAAACTTTCGTTTTTACCCATTACAACCAGGCGGTCACCTTCCAGAATTTTATCGCCGGCTCCAGGAGAAACATTAAGATTTTCTCCCCGCTTGATTGCCATTACATTAACATTAAACTTAGATCTAAATTCTAATTCTTTTAAAGTTTTACCGATCATTTTATTTGTAGCAATTATTTCTATTACCCCATATTCTGGTGCAAATTCTATATAATCTAATACATTGGAAGAAATCAAATTGTGAGCAATTCTGGCTCCCATATCTCTTTCGGGGTAAACAACTCGATCTGCTCCAACTTTAGTTAATACTTTACCGTGCAGGCTGTCTGGTGCTTTAACAATTACATAGGGAACACCGAGTTCCTTTAAAATCAGTGTGCAGAGAATATTGGCAGAAACATTATCTCCAATACTGACAACTGCAACATCAAAATTCCGGACACCTAAAGTCTTGAGAGCTTCCTCATCTGTGGCATCAGCCTCTACAGCATGAGTAACCTCATTAGAAATCGACTGTACCCTTTCTTCATCCTGGTCTATTGCCAGAACATCATAACCATTATCAGCCAAAGTTGTAGCAACACTGGAGCCAAAACGGCCTAAACCAATCACAACAAACTGTTTCATCAGTATTTCCTCCTGTCAAATAAACTTCTATTTAATTAACCAACCATAACTTTTTCTGTAGGATAATGATAAACTCCTTTGCGTTGTTTTTCTCCAATTGCAACAGCTAAGGTTAAAGGTCCAACACGGCCGGCAAACATAGTAATAGTAATCAGAACTCTACTAATATCAGATAACTCACCGGTAATTCCAGTTGATAATCCTACTGTTCCAAAGGCAGAAACTGTTTCAAAAAGAGCATCTATAAATTGAAAATCTTCAATAACTAACAATAATGTTGTAACCAGAATAATAAGGCCGGCAGCAAGCATGGTAATCGTAAAAGCCTTATAAACAATCTGTTTTTCAAATCGCCGGTTATAGATCTCCATATCTTCTTTTCCAGTAATCATATTTTTCATGGTTACCAGAATCACACCGAAGGTTGTAGTTTTAATTCCACCACCGGTTGAACCTGGAGAAGCACCAATAAACATTAAAACTATAATTAAAAATAATGAAGACTGCCTTAAGGCCCCGGTGGGAACTGTATTAAAACCTGCAGTACGCGGGGTAACTGAAAGGAACATTGCCCCCAGAGTTTTATCCAGTAAAGGGAGACCCTGAAGTGTATTATTATATTCTAAAATAAAGAAAGTAATAAATCCAAAACCCAGTAAGGCCAGAGTTATTACGATTACAATTTTAGTCTGCAGAGTTGTCTTTTTGAATTTAACTCGATTATAGGCTTCCATCATAACTCCAAAGCCGATTCCACCGAGTATAATTAAAGCCATAATTACTATATTAACTGTTAAATCACCAGTAAATCCTTCCAGACTGTTGCCGAAAAGATCAAAACCAGCATTGTTAAAAGCTGAAACCGCGTGAAAAATGGATAAATAAACAGATCTCCAGAAAGGATAGTCCTGACTGAAGCGCAAAAATAAAATTGCGGCAGCTGTTCCTTCAATTGCGAAAGTAAAACCTAAAAGATACTGCACCAGTCTCACCATACCAGAAATTTGATACTGGTTAAGATCTTCCTGGATAATCAACCTTTCTTTTAAACTAATTTTTTTCCCGACTATAAAGGCGAATAAAGTAGACATCGACATAATTCCGAGTCCACCAATCTGGATTAAAAGCATGATTACAGTTGAACCAAAAATTGTAAAAGCTTCTTTTGTATTTACTACAATCAGACCGGTAACACAGGTAGCTGAGGTAGCTGTAAAAACAGCATCTACTGCTCCCAGGCCCTGACCGTCAGTTGTTGCTACTGGCAGCATCAAAAGCAGTGATCCGAGCATAATAATTACAAAATAGCCGCTTACTAAATATTGAGCTGGTGTTAAATTTTTTTTCTTTAAATTCATTTGTACCCCGCCCTTACATCTTATTCGAAGTTATTATACTATAATTAATTTTGAAAGTAAAATAAAAACTGGGGTTCAAGCCCCAGCTTTTAAAAAATATTTAAATATAAGTACTATTAGCCATCATATGGTTCGAACATATCTTTACCAACACCACATTCAGGACATGTCCAGTCATCTGGAAGATCTTCAAAAGATGTACCTGGCTCGATTCCACCTACAGGATCTCCTTCTTCTGGATCATAAATGTACATACAAACTGTGCACTGATACTTCTGCATATTAAGTCTCTCCTTCCTCATTTTAATATTTATTTACTTAACTAATTATAAAACAGAAATAACTAAAATGTCAAGTTTTTACTGCCTAGAGGCGTTCAAAATATTCGGGAGAATAGGCTGATTTTATACCGCTCATACTCGCTATCCTCTCAGCAATCAGAGAAGCAATTAAAAGTGGAATCGTCAGACTGTAATTATGAGTAAATTCCAGAATAATAAAGGTAGCTGTCAGAGGAGCTCTAATAACTCCACTAATCACAGCAGCCATACCAATCAGGGCATATAAAACTGGAGAACCGCTTAAAAAAGGAAAAATTCGGTGAAAAGAAATACCGATAATTATTCCAGTTAAACTGCCAATTAACAGTGACGGAGAAAAAATCCCGCCAGAGCCTCCAGAACCCAGTGTTAGGGCAGTTCCAATAATCTTGAAGATTAAAATTAAAAGTAAAAAGCCCAGATTAAATTCGCTCTGCTCAAATAAAGAAATAATAACCCGATTACCAGAGCCCATTATCTCAGGCAGACTAAAAGCTATAACTCCTAAAAGCAGACCTCCCAGCGCTGGCTTAAGAATGATATTAATATTTAAATTATCGAATATATCGGACAGTTTATGCAGAGTATAAATAAAAGCAACTGCAAAAATTGCTGCAAAAACTCCAATAACCGCTGCTGTTAAAAAATTATAGGCACTGCCAACCTGACCTAAATTTAAATCTGCCAGAAATAGATCTTTTCCACTCCAGCGAATAACCATATCAGCAGAAATAGCACTCAAAGCAACCAGTATCAAACGACTTTTTTCAACTTTATTAAATAAGATTTCAGTTACAAACATAATTCCACCAAGTGGAGCATGGAATAAACCAGCAATTCCAGCTGCAGCCCCACAGCCTAAAAAGCTTTGATAATCATCAAGGTCAAGGTCAAGCTTATAGGCAATTAAATCCCCCATTCCGGCCCCTATTTCTACTATTGGACCGATTCTTCCTCCTGAACCTCCTGTTGAGATAGTAATAGCTGAGGCAAAACCTTCAGTTAAAAGATCACGATAGGTTAAATGACGCTCCTTGCTTTCAATTGAAGACAAAATGGCTGGAATCCCGTGACCTTTTGCAGTCATACTACCATATTTAATTATAAAACCAACAAGCAGTCCTCCTAAAGCTGGTAGAAATAAAAAGCTTAGGCGGTTTAAAACAGTCAGCTCCATTCCAATATCAAGCAGCGAAAAAGTGAAATAGTCTAAAATGTTATTATATAGCAAAGCTATTAGCCCTACTATTAGGCCAATTAAAAATGCTAAAAACAACTTTAGATATCTATTATTCAATTTACTATCAGCTGACAAATAATCACCACCTAACTGCAGTTAGATTTTAAACATCAATAGTTTGAGCCAGTTCTGCATTATTAAAAATAAATTCTTTTCTTAAAGAGGCATTTGAGCCCATTAAACGAGTAAAAATATCATCTGCTTCAATATCATCGTCAATTTCGACCTTCTGCAGAACTCTGTTTTCCGGGTCCATAGTTGTATCCCAGAGCTGTTCTGGATTCATTTCTCCCAGACCCTTATATCTCTGCAAGGAAAAACTACTGCCTTCATTTTCAGCTCTAAATTCTGCTAATTCCTGATCACTGTATAAATAATGACTCTTACCTCTCTTTGTAACCTTATATAAAGGTGGTTTGGCCAGATAAATATGGCCATTATCAATCAACTCAGGCATATAGCGGTAAAAGAGGGTTAAAATTAAAGTTGCAATGTGAGCACCATCTACATCGGCATCAGTCATGATAATTATTTTGTGATAGCGCAGCCTCTTTAAGTCAAAATCTTCTCCAATTCCTGCCCCTAAAGCAGTGATAATTGAAGCAACCTCTTTATTATTCAAAATCTTATCCAGTCTGGCCCGCTCTACATTTAAAATCTTTCCCTTAAGCGGTAAGATAGCCTGAAATTTACGCTCTCTACCCTGTTTTGCTGAACCACCGGCTGAATCCCCCTCAACAATAAAAAGCTCACTTTTTTCGGCTTTTTTGCTGCTGCAGTCGGCAAGTTTACCGGGCAGGGAGTTAGAAGAAAGCGCAGTTTTCCTTTTAGTCAGCTCTCTTGCTTTTTTGGAAGCCTTGCGGGCTCTAACTGCCTGGACTGCTTTATCAATAACTTTTTTTGCAAGTTCCGGATTGGTATCAAAATATAAACTTAAATATTCGTAAACCTCACTTTCAACAATACTTCTAATCTCACTGTTGCCGAGCTTAGTTTTGGTCTGGCCCTCAAACTGAGGCTCAGGCAGTTTAACATTAATTACCGCAGTAATTCCCTCTCTCACATCTTTACCATTAAGTGAAGAGATCTTAGCCGGCAACTGGTTGTTATTCTTGGCAAAGTTATTAATTGCTCTAGTGAGAGCAGTTTTAAAACCTGTTAGGTGATAACCCCCATCAACCGTATTAATGTTATTAGCATAAGAAAAGATTCGCTCATTGTAGCCGTCATTATACTGAACAGCTATCTCCACCTCATAATCATCAGGTTTTGATTCAAAATATATTATGTCTTCATTGAGTATATTACGATCTTTATTTAAAAATTCAACAAAAGCTTTAATCCCACCATCATACTGAAATTCCTCTTCTTCAATTTCTTCTCCACGCTCATCTCTTAAAACAAGGGTCAATTCCTTGTTTAAATAAGCTGACTCCTGCAGGCGGTGGGCTAAATTATCATATTTAAACTCTGTAGCTGTAAAAATCTCGGAATCGGGCTTGAAGCGAATTACTGTTCCACTACGGTCAGTACTGTCCAGTTTTTTTAGTTTATCAACAGGAATTCCTTTTTTATAGTGCTGCTGATATTTATTTCCCTTCCAGTGGGTTGTAATCGTCAATTCCTCCGAAAGAGCATTAACTACCGAAACACCAACTCCGTGTAGTCCTCCAGAAACCTTATAACTATTATTATTAAACTTTCCTCCGGCATGCAGGGTTGTTAAAACTACCTGTACAGCAGGCAGCCCTGTATCCCGATGGATATCAGCGGGAATTCCCCGACCAAAATCCTCTACAGTTATTTCCTCTCCTTCGTGAATAGTAACCTTTATCCGGTCACCATTTCCAGCTAAAAATTCATCTATACTGTTATCTACAACCTCCCAGACAAGGTGATGTAAACCTTTGATTCCTGTACTTCCAATATACATTCCTGGTCTTTTGCGAACAGCTTCCAGACCCTTAAGCACCTGTATCTGATCTGCATTATAATCTACATTATCAAAAAGTGTATCCATAAGACTTCACCATCCTCCATTTCCTTATTATAACAAAGAGATTTAGAGAATGCCAGTCGTTTAAGCTTTAAATTTGCAAATTCTATGATAAGAATGATATTATAAATTAGCAGAAAACGATTAAATTTGAGAGGAGATAGATAATGAAAGAAGAAATTTATCCAATTGCAATTGAAGATAAAATGAAAGATGCTTACCTGAATTATTCCTTAAGTGTAATAATCGGTAGAGCTTTACCTGATGTTAGAGATGGTTTAAAACCTGTACATAGAAGAATACTTTTTGCCGCCCGCGAACTGGGGCTGCTGCACAATCGTCCTCATAAAAAATCAGCTCGCCTGGTTGGTGAAGTTTTAGGTAAATTCCATCCTCACGGTGATAGTGCAGTTTACGATGCTATGGTCAGGATGGCCCAGGACTTTAATCAGCGTTATCAGCTGATCGACGGCCACGGTAATTTTGGCTCAATTGATGGTGATAGTGCTGCTGCCATGCGATATACAGAAACTAAGCTGACAGAAATTGCAGAATCGCTTTTAGATAATATAGACGAAGATACTGTTAATTTTATTGATAATTTTGATGGCAGTCTGCAAGAACCGGAAGTACTGCCATCTAAAATCCCCAATCTTTTAGTTAATGGCTCCAGCGGGATTGCTGTTGGGATGAGTACATCTATCCCTCCTCATAATTTAGGAGAGGTTATAGATGCCTTAATTCACCTTCTCGACTATCCTAATGCCAGACTGGATACTATTATTAAAAATCACCTACCCGGACCTGATTTCCCAACTGGAGCTGCTATAGTTGGTAATGATGGTATTAAAGCTGCTTATGAAACCGGTAAGGGAAAAATCACCTTAAGAGCCAAAAGTAAAGTTGAAAAGGAAGGTAGACATCAGAATTTAATTATTACCGAAATTCCCTATCAGGTTAATAAAGCAAAATTAATTGAAGAAATAGCCAATCTGGTTAACAAAGGGAAAATATCTGCTGTTTCTGATTTAAGAGATGAGTCAGATAAAAAAGGAATTAGAATTGTAATTGAATTAAAGAGCAGTGCTGATGCCGAATTAACTTTAAACAGATTGTATAAATATACTAATCTTCAGACTAATTTTAGAATTAATCTCCTGGCCCTCAATGATAAAAAACCTGTAGTGATGGGTCTACTGGAGATTTTAGACCACTTTTTAGATTTTCGCAAAAAGGTTATTAGAAACCATACCGAATATAATTTAAATAAATCTGAAAATCGATACCATATCTTAGAAGGCTTAAAAAGAGCAATTGATGAACTCGATATAGTAATTCAGGTCATTAGAAGCTCTCAGTCAAAAAAAGAAGCTAAAGATAAACTAATTAACAAGCTGGATATTTCAGAAAAACAGGCTCAGTCTATTTTAGAAATGCAGCTGCAGCGCCTGGTGGGAATGGAGTTTGAAAAACTTGAGGCTGAAAGAGAGGATCTGGCAGAAAAAATCAAGTACTACAAAAATATTTTAAATAATAAAGAAG
>QBLP01000186.1 GCA_003070825.1 Halanaerobium sp.
GGAAACCACGGAGGCACCTGTTCCTGCCAGTGTCAGATAGAAGAACAGGTATCCCGACTTGAGAAAGGCAAAGATGATGGAAACCAGTGCAAAGGTCAGGAAAACGGCAACAAAAATCCTGAAAATAGAAAGTGTTTTGTCGAAGCGCTTCATGTCGTCACCTGTATTTTCGATCTTTGCCTGAGTTTCTTCGAGTTTTTCATCTATTTCCCTGAGAGGCTCTCTGAGATGACCTATTATCTCGTTCAGCTTTGCTTTCTGTTCGTTTTCCACCAATTCTATCTGTAACTTCATGTTCTCCAACTTGAGTTTCAGTTCTTCAAGACTGCTGACGGAGAAGTCTTTCATGATCGTCTTCAGTCTTTCTTCCGTATCTTTCGATTTTTCCTCGAGTGATTCTATCTCTTTTTCCAGTTCTTTTTTTAATTTTAACTTATTGGGCAGTCCTGTTTCAGAGTCATAATAAGCAATTTGATTTACCTGCTCAAGCTGACTTTCGAGCAGAGAAAATAAATATCCGGCAAAAGTTCCAACTATAACCAGTAGAGACATTCTAAAAGTCCAGTTTTCCAAACCCTGCATTGTCATAGTACTGGTATTAAGCGGCATATAAGGTCCCAGTAGAAATCCTCCAATTAATGCAGCAGTTATTCCTCCCTTTATTTTATAAAAATAAGCAGCCAAAATAATTGGCAGGTAGATTAAATGGGCATAACTAAAGCGGGTTCCACCAGTAAAATAAACAATGAAAGCAACTAAAACAGCAAGACATAAAATCACAAAAATTGAAAGCAGGGTTCTGTCTTCAAACAATTTCAGCTTTTTATATATTTCAGGCCTTTTAATTATCCTGCACCCCCTAATAAATCTTGATAATTTAACTTCTCTTTAATCTCTATTTAAATAATTCGCTGTCACTAATTTTTGACCTGTAAAAAATTCAAGTTGATTTTGCTAATTAATTGCCTGCCTGAATTACTTGAAGATAATTAGCTATTATTCTGCTCTTTTCTCCTCTCTGAGATCATAAAATCTGCCTCCTTGATCCAGTCATCACTTAAGTATTTGCGGCCAACCCAGAGTGCCCTGCCTAAAAAGTCAACCGGGAGAGCAATAAAAACTCCCAGCAGGCCCAGATTAAAGACTACTCCCAGCAGATAACTCAAACCAAGTTTAAAAATTGTCTGCGAAAAAAGATTGCCGTATAAGGCAGACTGAGTATTGCCGGCTCCATTTAAATGACCGGCCAGCACACCATAAATTGTAATCACCGGTCCCCCAATACTGAAGGCCTTAAGAAATCTTACAGCTATTGCCAGAGTTTCTGGATTATCTCCAAAGAGACTGACTAAAAGCGGTGAATTAAAAAAGATCAAGAGTGAAAAACTGCCAATAGAAATGATAGTTAAAATGATCATTGCCTCCACCGTCTTTTTACTCTCTTCTGCTCTAGCAGAGCCAATTTTTTGTCCACTTAAAATTGTTGTCACAGTATAATAAGAGCGGTGCATGGGAGCAATTAACTGCTGAAATACACGGCGAGCAATGTGGAAAGCCGCGGCAGCCTCGGTTCCAAAAAGCAGGACTATCGAATTAAAGGGAAAGGTAATCAGACTCTGATAAAGTCCCTGTGCTATTTTGGGAGCGCTGACTTTAAAAAGCTGTTTAATTAAAATGAAATCCCAGTGTTTGAGCGGATTTTTTAGATTGAATTCACTTTTGGAGCTTAAAAATATAAAAATAAAAATTAAAGCTGAAAGGGTCTTAGCTGTAAAAGTACCAATCCCAACTCCTGGCACACCAATTTTCGGGAAAAACCCAATCCCCAGGGCCAGCCCGGCCGAAACTATAATATTAATCAGGTTGGAAATAACCTCAACGACCATTGGAGTTTTGGTATCACCACTTCCCTGCAGGGCTCGAGCAGAAATAATAGAAACTATTCTAAAAGGAGCAGCTGCAAAGATTATTAAAAGATACTGAGATCCCAGTTTGATTACTTCTGGTGCTGCTCCCAGCAGAGAGATCATATTTTCAGCAAAAAATAGAGCGATAAAAATAAAGGGAATCCCGATTAAAATTGAGACATAGATTACCTGAGATAAAATAATATCTTTATTTGCTTTAGCAGCAGCTGTTTTAACCCCACTCTCCTGAGAAATTAAAGAAATACTGCCGGTGCCGAGGCCGAGACCAATTCTTAAAATTATACTTTCCCAGACATCTCCCAGTCCAACAGCTGTCACTGCTGCCGGTCCAAAAAAGCCCATTAGAATCATATCTGTAGTTCTCATTGCTGTGACAAAAATATGATTGAGCATTACCGGCCAGGCAAGGACAAATGCTTCTTTCCAGAGCGGTAGATATGATAAAAAAACTGCCATAATTAATTCTCCTTATTTTCCCAATGATTGTTCAGCAATTGATCAGTTTAATAAAGCGTTTTGTATTTATATAAATAAAGCTTCAGCTTTTTTTGTGGATTAGTAAAATAGCCGGCGATGAAGATAAATGCCGGCATCTGAAATGTATAGATAAAATTTAAATATTTAAGATTTCTGCAATCTTTTTCTTTACTTCATCTTTGCTGCAGCTCTTCTGATGTCTGCTTTCCATAGTCTCGAGACCTTTAAGGCCGCGGTGAATTTCTGTCTCAGTTAATGCTTCCAGTTCTTCGATTATTCTATATTCATCAGCATTAATCTCTTTTTCCTTTAAGGATTCCAAAACTGCCCGGCTGAATTTATAGGGACTGGCGGTAGAGTCGACAACAGCTTTTTTCTGATCAGCACTCTGACTGCGGTATTTAACCAGAGAATCAACTCCGACTGCTGTATGAGGATCGATCAGATAATTAAATTTCTTGAAAACATTATTAATTGTGCTGCGGGCTTCCTTTTCTGTACTGTACTGGCCAACAAATAGCTCTTTAATTTCCGCCAGAGTCTGCTCATCAATTTTAAATTTATTATTTGTCTTAAGTTCCTGATACCACTGCTTGATTTGTTCACTGTCATGTCCTGTAATTTCAAAAAGAAAACGCTCTAAATTTGATGAAATCAAAATATCCATAGAGGGACTAATAGTTTTTTTGAATTCACGCTCAGTGTCATATATTCCAGTTTCTAAGAAGTCTGTCAGTACCTTATTGTCATTTGAAGCACAAATGAATTTGTTTACAGGCAGCCCCATTCGATAGGCATAGTAGGCTGCCAGGATATTACCAAAATTACCTGTAGGTACAGAAATATTAATTTTTTCCCCTGCTCTGATTTCGTCCTTATTTAAAAGTTCAAAATAAGCTTTAAAATAATAGACAATTTGCGGCAGCAGCCGGCCCCAGTTAATTGAATTAGCTGAAGAAAATTGATAATTTCCTGCTTCCATCCGCTTTTTAAACTCCTGATCTGCAAAAACATTTTTGACTGCAGTCTGACAGTCATCAAAATTTCCTTTTAGAGAAACAACATCTGTATTCTGGCCTCCGGTTGTTTTCATCTGATCTTCCTGGACCCGGCTGACCCCTTCTTCGGGATAAAAAACAATAATCTTAACTCCCTCTACATCTTTAAATCCCTCAAGAGCAGCTTTACCAGTATCCCCGGAGGTGGCGACCAGAATAACTATTTCTTTTTTTACTCCCAGTTTTTTGACTGAGCGGACTAAAAGCTGCGGCAGCACCTGCAGCGCCATATCTTTAAAAGCTGCAGTTGGACCGTGCCAGAGCTCTAAAATAAAGGTGTTGCTGTTTAATTTAACAAGCGGTGTTTTAGCTGCAGGTGGAAAACTTTCCTCTTTATAAGCAGCCTCAACCGACCCTTCTATTTCCTCTTTACTAAAATCAGTTAAAAATTTCTTGAAAATCCACTGAGCAAGTTCCTGATAGCTGGCATCCTTTTTTGCTGTAATGGCATCCAAACTCAGCTCAGGTATTGACCGGGGAACAAAAAGCCCACCTTCTGGAACCATTCCCAGGCTGATTGCCTCTGCTGAACTAACACTTCTAAAATTACCTCTAGTACTTATATACTCCATACTCTCTACCTCCACTAATTTATAATCTAAAATTTAAAAAATTGATAACTATAAATTATTATATCGAAAGTAGCTGATGATGTCTATTAAATAAGAGATTTCTTTTTTTAATAATTAGGCAGTAACTGAAAATTAGAGCTTAAAAG
>QBLP01000187.1 GCA_003070825.1 Halanaerobium sp.
CTTTATATTCTAAACAAGATCATTTTCCACTAAATATTCAGCAATCTGGACAGCATTTAAAGCAGCACCTTTGCGCAGATTATTTGCTGTCAGCCAGAGGTTAATCCCATTCTCTACAGAATTATCTCTTCTAATTCTGCCGACTAATACATTATCATTATTTTCAGTATCAATCTGAAGTGGATACTCTTCTGCTGCAGGATTATCAATTACTTCTACATTTTTTGTCTGACTAAATAATTCTTTAACATCTTCTATTTTGAAATCATTCTGCAGTTCAATATTTAAAGACTCTCCGTGACCAAAAATTACAGGTATGCGAACACAGGTCGCTGTTACCGGTAAATCAGGGTCATGTAAAATTTTATGGGTCTCATTTACCATCTTCATTTCTTCTTTTGTATAATCATTATCTAAAAAAACATCAATCTGGGGAATCGCATTAAAGGCAATCTGATGGTTAAACTTTTCATTTTTTATTTCTTCTTGATTTAAATAGGCCTTAGTCTGTTCAATCAACTCATCAACTGCTTTTTTCCCGGCTCCAGAAACCGCCTGATAGGTATTAATAACCAGCCTTTTTAAGCCATATTTTTCAGCAAGCGGTTTTAAAAGCATTACCATCTGAATTGTAGAACAGTTTGGATTGGCTATAATCTGCTGATGGTCCTTTAAATCCTCTCCGTTAACTTCAGGTACAACTAAAGGAGCGTCTGGATCCATTCTAAAGGCATTACTGTTATCAACCACAATCCCTCCTGCCTTTTTAACCTGAGGAGCTACCTCTTTCGAAACCCCGCTCCCAGCAGAAAATAAGGCAATATCTATTCCCTCAAAAGTACCTTCTTTGACAGATTCTACAGTTAATTCTCTATCTTCAAATTGGATTTTTTTACCCTCTGAACGCTCAGATGCAATCACCTTCAGCTGATCAATTGGAAAATTTCGCTGACTTAAAGTCTTAAGCATTTCTCTACCTACTAAACCTGTTGCTCCTAATACTGCCACATTATACTTTCTCATAAATTTCTTCTCCTTTCTCGACTACGGGGCGCCCAAAGTAATTTGTACCCCAGACACCAATTATGATTAAAACTGCTCCCACTACTTGAAATTTAAAAAACGGCTCATTTCTAAAAACAACCCCGGCGATAATAGAAACAACTGTGGTCAGATTGGCAAATACAGCTGATTCTGCTGCCGTGATTTTAGAAAGAGTGTAGTTCATCATAAAAAACGCAACTACCGAAGAAAATACACCTAAATAAATAACTGCAATTAAAACATCAGTATTTGTAAGTAAATTTAAATAACTGCCCAGGGCAAAGTCTTTTCTAAAAACAGCAATTAAGTTAAAAAACAGAGCGCCAAAGCCCATCATTACATATGTAATTTCTACCGGCTTAAACTCCAGTGAAAGCTGTCTGGAAATAATATTATAAAAACCAGCAGCTATAACTGCTCCCCCAAGGAGAACTAACCCTAAATAATTGCCGTCAATTGGTGCTGCACCTCGGTTGAAAATAATAAAAAAGACTCCCCCAACCGAAAGGGCTACAAATAAGCTCTGAATCAGGGTAGGCCTTTCATTGAGAAATACAGCCGCTAAAATTGTAACAGCTACTGGAATTAAGGCAATCATCATTCCAGCCTCAGATGAAGTTGTATAAACCATACCTGTCGTTTCACAAATGAAATAAATTCCGGGCTGAAATAAGGCCAGTAAAAATAACTTCTTTAAGTTTTTACCCTTCAAATTGATATTTATTATACCAGCAATTCTTAAAATACTCAAGGTAATAAAAGCAATTGCAAAACGAAAACCAAGTAAGTGGAATGGAGACATCAGCTCCAGTCCCTCCTTGGTAAACAAAAATGAGAAGCCAAATATTGTACTAAAGACCAGACCGGCAAGATGAGGAAAATATTTTCTCAATTTGATCATTTAATTGCCTCAGTTCTTTGGCGGCCAGGGACCATAGTACTGATAATACTGAGTCTCTACCCCACCATTATATAATTTTCTTCTTTTGCTGGCCTCTTTACCAAATAATTCTTCAAATTTAGAATGAGAGGTGATTATATAATAGGACCAGGTATCTAAAGCTCTAAACTTTTCTCCCATTTCTCGATACAGCTCTTCGACCTCTTCTTTTTCTCCCATTCTTTCTCCATAGGGAGGGTTAGTAATTACATAGCCATATTTGCGGTTGGTAGAAAAGTCCACAAACTTTTGTTCCTGGAAGTGAATTATATCTTCTACCCCTGCCTGTTTGGCATGATAGCGGGCAATACTGATTGCTTCCGGGTCCTGATCATAACCCATGATCAAACGGGGCTCTACATTAATCTTTTTAGCTTTTTTAGCTTCAACTCGAGCCCGGGGCCATTCAAAGTCCTCAAAAACAGGCCATTTTTCGGAATTAAATTTCCTTTTTAAGCCTGGAGCCTGATTTTTGGCCATCATAGCTGCTTCGATTAAAATTGTTCCTGAACCACAGAAAGGGTCAATTAAAATTCTATCTTTATCCCAGCGGCTTAAATAAACCATACCGGCAGCAATTGTCTCCTGAATCGGAGCTTTAACTGAAAGCTCTCGATAACCTCTCTTGTGCAGTCCGGTACCAGAAGTATCAATTGTTAAAATCGCTCGATCTTTATATAAAGCCAGCTCAATCGGATAAAGCGGGCCATCTTCATCAAACCATTCTCTCTGGTATTCCGCTTTCAGTCTGTCCACTACTGCTTTTTTGGTAACTGACTGACAGGTAGGAACACTGCTCAACTGTGAATCAATGGATTTGGCACTGACAGGGAATTCTGCATTTTCAGGCAGCCACCCGGGCCAGTCCAAACTTCTGACACCATCATAAAGATCATCAAAGTCACGGGCTTTAAAATCCCCTACTTTCAAAAGAACTCTTTCCGCAGTTCGCAGCCACAAATTAGCTCTGGGAATTGCCTGCAGATCAGCCTCAAAAGTAATTCTTCCATTTTTAACTTCTGTAATCTCATAACCTAAATCATTTATTTCTTTTTTTACCAGGGCTTCCATCCCAAAAGTACTGGTCGCCATAAGTTCTATTTTATCCAAAAAAATTCTCTCCTTTTTTAACCACTATTTACTTCTATTAATCTCTTTATTTACTTCAAATTGTTTTAAAAAATCTTATTTAATTTAAATTTACTCCCGCTTTTTTTAATTCTTTTTTTAATTCTTCAACATCTTCCGGATTTACAGCTCTGGTGCCAGCTAGAATGATATTAGTTTTAAAACCATTTTTAGCACTATCTAAGGCAGTATATTTAACACAGTAATCAAAGGCTAAGCCTACTATATCAATTTCATCTATCCCAAGTGATTTTAAAAGTCCAGCCAGACCCAGGTTCGTACCATCATTATCCTGAAAGGCTGAATAACTATCAACCTCTTTATCTGTACCCTTGCGCAGGATATAGTCAAAGTTGACTGTATTAATTTTAGAATTAAATTCCGCTCCCTCTGTCTGCTGTACACAGTGATCGGGCCATAAAACAGGACCCAGTCCCTGATCATCACTATAAGGAGTAAATGGCTCCTTTTGATGATTGGAAGCAAAGCTGAGGTGTGAATTAGGGTGCCAGTCTTGTGAGGCAACTATTAGCTGATATTTATCTGATTCTAAAAGTTCATTGACTTTGGTATTAATCTCAGAAGCATTGGGCACAGCAAGAGCACCATTTTCATAAAAGTCATTCTGCAAATCAACAGCCAGTAACGCTTTAGCCATTTTAATCACCCTTTTTACAGATTTTTCAGCTTAAGCTTAAAATTTTCTTAGCTTAAATTCATCTTTATTAATTAGAAGCGTATTTCGAAATCATTAAAATCATCAGGTTTTTCTGTTTCAGCTTCAAAATTATCAACCCGAGCAAATGAAGGACCCTTTTTTAATTTAGCGAGCATTTGATCAACATTACTTTCTTTTCCCTGGACTTTAGCTTCTACTCTACCATCTGCCAGGTTTTTAACCCAGCCTCTTATATTCAAAGCAGCTGCCTGACTGCGGGTAAAAGCTCTAAAACCAACGCCCTGAACTCTACCTGAAATAAATACATGTTTTTGAATTTTTTCTGCAGCCATCTTAATCCACCTCCATTTGTTTATATTATACATAGTATTATAA
>QBLP01000188.1 GCA_003070825.1 Halanaerobium sp.
ACATAATATAGAAATGTATTCATTATTTTTATATTTATACATAAGGGGGAGTGGGTTTATGCTGAAAAAAGGTCTTGTTGTTATTTTATTAATAGTATCAGCTTTTTTTCTTTTAACAGGTTGTGATCAGCTGTATTTTAAAGACTATGAGGCTTCAGGGACGGTAAAGGATAGTAGTGGAGCAGGAATTGAAAGTGCATCAGTTAATTTTAGTGATGGTTCATCTGTAAAGACACTGGCAGATGGAAGTTGGAAACAAACCGGTCTTAATGGTGATATAGAAATTACCCCGAAAAAGTCTGGTTATACTTTTTCACCCAGCAGTTTTCACTTATCTCAATTAGATGAAAATAAAGATGAGATTATTTTTACTGCAAATTCGAACGGAACTGATTCCGGTGATGATTCAAATAATCCAGGTGGGGATGATGGCTCTGATGATAATGAAAACAATGCATTCTTTTTATCCGGTATAATTGAAAATGATTTAGGAGAGAGCATATCTGATGTAATCATTCATTTTAATAATGGTGAATTTTCATCAGTTATGACAGCTGAAGATGGCAGCTGGAAAAAAGAGGGTTTAACTGGTAGAATAGAGGTAAAAGCTGAAAAGTATGGATATACTTTTGAGCCTCCAACGAGAAGTCTTGAAACATCTGATGAGAATGTTAATTTTACAGCACTTTCAACTGAAAATTTCTATATTGTTTCGGGTAAAGTTGTTGATCAAAAAGGAAATGGAATAGAAAATACAAAAATAACATTTAATAATGGCAAATTTTCTTCAGTTATGACAGATGCAGGTGGAAATTGGGAAAAATCAGATCTGTTTGGTAAAGTTGAAATTAAAGCTGAAAAATTCAATTATACTTTTGAACCCCCAACAATTCCTGTAGAAACTACAGATGAGAATGTTAATTTCACAGCAATAGCAGAAGAACAACCCTATACAGTTAGTGGTAGAGTAACTAATGAGGAAAATATTCCAATTCCAGATGTAGTAATTAACTTTAATGATGGAAGTTCAGTTATTACTGATTATGAAGGAAACTGGGAAAAAACTGGCCTAACTGGAGAAGTAGTAGTGACTCCAGAACTTGATGACTGGCAGTTTAGTCCGGCCAATATAACTGTAGATGATGCAAATAACATTGCTAATTTTAAAGCTCAACCAGCTGATAATTATGAATATTACACATTATCAGGTGTAGTAGAAAGTAATGGTGGTTCTAATGTTCACATTGAAATTAGAAGAGCTTCAGATAATACTCTAATAGCAAATGCAATAACTGCTGATGATGGTAGCTGGACATCTACAAGTGTCTGGGGAACTGTAATAGTTACTCCTCAGATTACCGGATCAATCCAAGGTTTTACACCTGAGAATGATAGATTTTCAGGACCAGAAACAGAAGTTAACTTTAGAGCAGACTATTAAAATAATTGATTAGTTAAATAAGAAAGCGGCCAAAACTCTTAATAGAGTCAGGCCGCTTTTTTTCTGCTTAATTTTCAATGATCTATCCCATTTCAACCTCAACTTTAACTTTATCTTTAGAGAAATCTTTTAGTAGCTGTCCTTCGATCTTCTTACCATCAACTAAAATTTTCTTAACTCCCTTATTTACATTATCAAAGTTTCTAATTTCAATTTCAAATTCAGTTCCTCTAAATTTACGCTGAACTTTAAATCCATCCCAGTCAGCTGGGATACATGGATCAATTTTTAGGCCTTCAAACTCTGGTCTGATTCCTAAAATCCACTGGCTTATAGCTACAAAGTTCCAGGCAGCTGTTCCTGTTAACCAGGAGTTTTTAGCCTCACCAAAGGTGGCTGCATCTTTTCCGGCAATCATCTGAGAATAAACATAAGGTTCAGTTCTGTGCAGCTCGCTTATTTCTTCTCTGTAGGCGGGAGCAATTTTACTGTAATATTCAAAAGCACGCTCTCCATTACCAACAATTGTTTCGGCAATCATTATCCAGGGGTTATTGTGGCAGAAGATTGCACCATTTTCCTTATATCCAGGTGGATAGGAACTTACTTCGCCAAGATTAAGCTGATATTCTTTAATTGTTGGATCTAAAATCATCAGACCGTGTTCAGAATTCAATCGTTTATTTACTGAATCTAAAGTTTTTTCAGCAAAACCATCTTCCAGTCCAATTCCTCCCATGATGCAGAAGCCCTGAGGCTCAATAAATATTTCTGCGTATTCATTTTCTTTTGAGCCAACTTTATCACTGTAATAGTCATAAGCTCTTAAGAACCACTCATCATCACGGCCATATTTGTTTACAGCCTTTTTCATTTCAGCAAGAGCATCTTCTGCCTCTGCTGCCAGCTTCTCTTTTTCCATTTTTCTGGCCAGGTGGACAAAATCAGGACCTGCAGTTAAAAACATTCCGGCAATCATTACAGACTCTGCCTGACTGTCATCTTTGTTGCTTACAGTTTGGAAAGATTCGCCCGGTTTTTCAGAAAAAGCACTTAAGTTTAAGCAGTCATTCCAGTCAGCATGGCCGATTAAAGGTAAATTGTGGGGACCAAGATTATTAACTACATGCATAAAAGAAGCTTCCAGGTGATCAAAAATATTTGCTTTTTTAGCACTATTAAAAGGAACTTCTTCTTTCAGTACAGAGTAATCACCTGTTTCTTTGATATATGCTGCCACTGCAAAGATTAACCAGAGAGGATCATCATTAAAGCCGCTTCCTATTTTATCATTTCCTTTTTTGGTTAAAGGTTGATACTGATGGTAGGCACTGCCATCTTCAAACTGAGTTGCTGCCAGATCTTTGATTCTCTGTTTTACTCGCTCGGGAATCATGTGAGCTGAGCCCAGCAGATCCTGGTTAGAATCTCTAAAACCAATTCCACGGCTGATACCTGATTCAAAATAGGAGGCAGAGCGGGCCAGATTATAGGTGACCATATTCTGATACTGATTCCAGGTGTTGACCATTCTTTCTAATTTAGAATCTGGGTGCTTGATCGAAAAAGATGAGAGGAGCTTATCCCAGTGATTTTTGAGTTCTGCAAAGGCTTTTTCTACTTTGGCTGAACTATCATACTTTGCTATTAATTTTTTAGCCTTTTCCTTATTAATTACTCCAGGTTTTTCCCACTTCTGATCATTATCATTTTCAATATATCCAAGCTGGAAGATAAATTCTTTTTCTTCACCGGCTTCCAGTTTGATTTCCAGGGAATGAGATCCAATAGGAGACCAGCCGTGAGCAATAGAATTAGAAGATTTTCCAGCTTCTAATACCTGTGGTTCAGCAAAGCTGTTATATAAACCTAGAAAACTTTCGCGGTCGGTATCAAAACCGGCAATTTCCTGATTGACATTATAAAAAGTGTAGTGATTTCTTCTTTCTCTGTATTCAGTTTTATGATAGATTGTGGATCCATCCACTTCAACTTCTCCAGTATTAAAATTGCGCTGGAAATTAGTCATATCATCTTCTGCATCATAGAGGCAGAATTCGAGGAAAGAAAATAGTTTCAGTTTTCTGCTGGAATCAGCCAAATTTTTAATCTTTATCTGATGTAATTCCGTATTATCACCTTTGGGAACAAAAAACTTCATTTCTGTTTTTAAATTATTTTTTTCTGATTCAATTACTGTATAACCAAGCCCGTGGCGGCACTGATAGCTGTCCAGCTCAGATTTCTGTGGTGCCCAGGCAGGAGAAAAATAATCACCATTTTCGTAAATATAATAATACCTGCCGCCTGAGTCAGCAGGAACATTATTGTAGCGGTAGCGGGTTAGGCGTCTTTTGCTGGCATCTTTATAGAAACTGTAACCTCCACCAGTATTCGAAATCAAGCCAAAAAATTCTTCAGAACCAAGGTAATTAATCCAGGGATAGGGAGTATCTGGTCTCTCAATTACATATTCTTTACTCTGATCATCAAAATAACCATATTTCACAATATAACTCCTTTCTAAATGACTGATAAAAAACTTTAAGTCAACAATTAGATATAAACCGAAATCGTTTTAGCGTTATTTATAATATTCTTGCTAAAGTAGAAAAATCCTTCTTTTTTTAATGAATAAATTAAGTTCCAGGGTTTAAAGCTGCTTTTTTAAATTAACTGTAATATCTTTTAAAATTAATTTATCTATTATAT
>QBLP01000189.1 GCA_003070825.1 Halanaerobium sp.
ATTTATCATTGCTAAGTATTTAAGAGCAATTCAAAAAATAAAAGAGATAACATGATTCAAACGGTGCTATTTAGATTTCACAACATTTGTTAAAGAACCCAAAATAATATATATTTTATTAAAAAGGAGTATTTTTATGAGTCCAAGAAGAAAAAAAATTGGAGATCTACTTTTAGAATATAATTATATAACTCCCAGACAATTAGAAGATGCTCTCTCTGCTCAGGATGAAATGGACATGCGTCTGGGACAGGTTTTAACAGAGTTAGGTTACATTTCAGAAGAAGATTTAACAGATGCTCTAGAAATTCAGCTTAACATTCCTAGAGTTCATTTAAATAATTATTTAATAAATGCACATTTATCTCAGTATATATCAGAAAATATTGCCCGAAGACATCATGCTGTACCATATGATGTTGAAGATGATACCTTAAAAGTTGCGATTCAGGATCCAACTGATCTAGTAGCTATAGAAAACATTGAGGTTAATTCAGGGATGAAAGTTGATATTGCAATAGCTACTCATTCGGAAATTATGAAGGCAGTTAATCAAATATATTCTCTGGTTGATACAGATACTTCAGAGATTTTTGACAGGTTAGATCAGTATAATCAAATTAATGAAGAGCCGGAAATAGACCAGCTGCGGCAGATGGTGGAAGATGCTCCGATTGTCAGGCTAACCAATTTAATTATTACTCAGGCTATACAAAAACAGGCAAGTGATATTCACATTGAACCTTTAAAAAACACTTTAAGAGTTCGCTACCGGGTAGATGGTATTTTGCATGAGGAGCTGACAGTTCCCAAACACTCGCAGGCGGCTTTAATTTCTCGTTTAAAAATTATTGCTGATCTTGATATTACCAAAAGAAGAATTCCACAGGATGGCCGGGTGCAGATGACCTTTAAGAGTATGCAGATTGACATGCGGGTTTCTACACTGCCTACAATTTATGGAGAAAAGGTGGTTATCCGACTTTTAAATAGAGATGACAGCCTCTTAGATATTAATAAACTTGGTTTTCGCTCTGATAATCGCGAGAGATTTAATAGACTGATCAAAAAACCATATGGAATTTTGTTGGCGACCGGACCTACTGGTAGTGGTAAATCAACAACTTTATTTGCAGCCTTAAGCGAAATTAATTCACCAACTAAAAATATTGTTACAATTGAGGATCCGGTTGAATATCAGCTGGATGGAGTAAATCAGGTGCAGGCCAATACAAGTACCGGTTTGACCTTTGCCAAGACCTTAAGATCGATACTGCGTCAGGATCCGGATATTGTAATGGTCGGTGAGATTCGGGATGAAGAAACTGCAGAAATTGCAATCAGAGCTGCCTTAACAGGACATTTGGTTTTAAGTACTCTGCACACTAATGATGCCAGTAGTGCAATCACCAGACTTTTAGATATGGGACTACCAGATTATTTGGTAGCTTCAACAGTGATTGGAGTTGTAGCTCAGAGGCTGGTGCGGAAGTTATGTCCAGACTGTAAGGAAGCTTATCAACCTGGAGTTGAAGAAAGAAAATTTTTAGGTGACCCAAATGTTGAAAAACTTTGGCGACCTTCTTCTGATACATGCAAAAAATGTACAGATGGCTATAAGGGAAGAATTGCAATTCATGAAGTCTTTGAAATCAATGATGATATGGAAGAAATGATAGCTGAAGGAGCAAACGAACTGGAGATTAAAAAATATGCTAGAGAAAATAATATGAAATCCTTATTAGATGATGGTAAGCAGAAATTAAAAGAAGGTATTACCAGTTATCAAGAAGTAGTAAGTTCTATTATTTAAAATCTTTTATAAGGGAGGGATGCCGATGGATGTTCTTGATGTTATGAAAAAATTAGCAAAAGATCGTTCGGTTTCTGATCTTCATTTAACAGTTAAAGAAAAACCCATTATTAGATACAATGGGAAACTCACTTATTATGAGGAATATCCAAATAAACTTGAAATAAGTGAAGTTAAAGAAATTGCAAAGGACTTAATGACAAAAAGGCAATGGGATACTTTTGAAGAACTTGGTGAGATTGACTTTTCTTATAGTTTGCCTGGTCACTCAAGATTTAGAGTAAATGCCTTTAAACAAAGAGGTTCAGTTAGTTTAGCTTTAAGAATAATTCCTCAAGAAGTACCTGATATTGATTCATTAGGTTTACCAGATATTTTAAAAAAATTGTCAATGCAGAGGAAAGGACTTATTTTATGCACCGGTCCAACTGGGAGTGGTAAATCTACTACTCTTGCTGCAATGGTCAATATGATTAATGCCAATAGGCATGCGCATATTATTACTTTAGAAGATCCAATTGAATATTTGCATACTCATGATAAATCAATAGTACATCAAAGAGAAATTGGTTTTGATACAATGTCATTTAAAGCAGGATTGAGAGCTGCTTTAAGACAGGATCCAGATGTAATCCTTGTGGGTGAGATGAGAGATTTGGAAACCATATCTACAGCTCTAGAAGCATCAGAGACTGGACATTTAGTTTTTGCTACTTTGCATACAAATGATGCTCCCAGTACTGTAGAAAGAATTATTGATGTTTTCCCTGCACATCAACAACAGCAGGTAAGAACCCAGCTAGCAGCTTCAATAAATGGCATTATATCACAACAATTAGTAAATAGAAAAGATGAAAATGCCCGTATAGCGGCCATGGAAATTTTAGTTGCGACATCTGCTGTCAGAAATATTATTCGTGAAGGGAAAACTCATCAACTGCTTTCTGCAATGCAGACTGGTGGCAAATATGGAATGATAATTATGGATAATTATCTTGTAGATTTATATAATAAAGGTATTATATCATATGAAGAAGCTATTCAACGTTCTGATGATTCTAATTATATTAAGAAAAAAGTTAGTAGTGCGGGAAGATAAAGGGGGGATAATAATGGCTTCTTTATTTGAATATAAAGCAAAAGACAAAAATGGGAATAAAATAATAGGAGAATTAGAAGCAGATAATAAAACTGCAATTGCATCTCAATTAAAAGAAAAAGGCTTTTATATTACAAATATTAGTGAAAAGAAAAAATCTAAAGATGTAAGAGAAATTATAAATTTTACTAATAGTGTAAGTACCAAAGAATTATCAGTTTTCAGCCAGCAGTTTGCAACAATGATTGATTCTGGAATTAGTCTAGTTGATTCTCTGCAGATTATGTATGATCAAATGGATAACAAATTTTTCAAAAAATCATTAGAAGAAATATTAGAAGATGTTGAAACAGGGATCTCTTTAGCAAATGCTATGCAAAAGCATAAAAAAATTTTTCCGACTTTATATATTGAATTAATTCGAGCTGGAGAAGCTGGAGGTGTATTAGATGTTGTTCTTAACAAACTGGCTGATCATTATGAAAGACAGAGCAAATTGAATTCAATGATTAAATCAGCACTTTATTATCCATTAACTATTTTAGCTGTTGCTATTTTAGTAGTTACCTTTCTAGTAGTTCAAGTGGTGCCTCAGTTTGTAGGTATGTTTAGCAGTTTGGGAGCAAATTTACCTTTGATAACTCGTATTTTACTTGCTATTAGTGATTTTATTAGAAGTTACTGGTGGGCTATTTTGCTTTTCCTAACTTTAATATTTTTTCTTTTTAGTAGATATCGGAAAACAGAAAAAGGACGACTTAAGACTGATAATTTAATTCTTAAGATACCAATTTTCGGAGACATGATGCAAAAAATATATTTATCAAGGTTTTCGAGCACCCTTTCAATTTTAGTTGACAGTGGAGTAGGTTTACTTGAATCCCTATCTATAGTAGAGAATGTTATCAATAATAAAGTCTATAGTGATGCTCTTACTATGATTAGAGTTCAGGTTAGAGAAGGAATGAGCCTCGCAGCAGAACTTGACAGATATCCCAAGTTATTTTCGCTGATGGTTATACAGATGACAAGAGTTGGGGAAGAAACAGGAGCATTGCCTAAGATGATGGTTAAAATATCTGATTTTTATGATAGTGAAGTAGAAACAAGTGTTGATGGAGTTATTACTTTAATTGAGCCGGCAATGATTGTTATTCTAGCAGTTGTGGTTGGTTTTGTGGCTGTTTCAATAATTACTCCAATGTTTGATATGTTCCAATATATTTATCAA
>QBLP01000190.1 GCA_003070825.1 Halanaerobium sp.
AAAAGCTTCTGCTAATTTTGTCGATTAGATTGAAATGACATCCAGGCTGGGATATAATTAGAACAGTATTTAAACATACAAAAAATTTACATAAAAATAATTTCAAAATAGAAAGGTGATACAATGCCAGAAAAAAGATCAATACCTCTATCAGTACCCAATCTATCGATGGACATAGTTGAAAACATAAAAGACACCATAGAATCAGGCTGGGTCTCAACAGGTGGTAAATTTATCAAAGAATTTCAGGAGAAAATGGAAAAGTACTTAAATGTAGAGCGAGCAGTGGCAGTTCAGAGTGGAACAGCCGGTTTACACCTTGCAATGAGGGTTTTAGGAGTAGATCGTGATGATGAAGTAATAGTTCCCACAGCAACCTTTATTGCAGCAGTCAATCCAGTTACCTATATGGGAGCAGAACCTGTATTTATGGACTGTGGAGACGATATCAACATCGATCCAGATAAATTAGAATCATTTTTAGAGGATCAATGTAAAATGATAGATGGTAAGGTAATCAATAAAAAAACAGATAAAGAAATAAAAGCCATTGTAGTAGTTCATGTCTTTGGTAACCCAGCTGATATGGAACGAATAATGGAAATTGGAGCTAAATACAATCTAAAAATAGTAGAAGATGCAACAGAAGCTCTCGGTTCCTATTATACTTCCGGTAAATATGAAGGCCAACACTGTGGAACAATCGGAGATATAGGAGTCTATTCCTTTAATGCCAATAAGATAATTACTACCGGTGGTGGTGGAATGATGGTTTCCAATCACCCTGAGCTTTTAGAAAAGGCCTCATTTTTAGGTGTGCAGGCTAAAACAGACCCATTATACTATCAGCATGATGAAATAGGATATAACTACCGGATGACCAATATTCAGGCAGCCTATGGAACAGAGCAAATAGACAGGCTGGAAGACTTTATCGCCACTAAAAAGAAAAATTATAAGCTTTACAAAAAAGCAATAGCTGAAATAGATGGATTAAGTTTATTACCCTTTAATCAGGGAACAAGAGCCAATCACTGGTTTTATGCTGTACTGGTTGATCAGGATAAGTACGGAATCGATAGAGACGAGCTTTTAAGAAAGCTAAATGAGGTTAATATCCAGGCCAGACCTCTCTGGGGACTGATTCATCAGCAGAAACCCTATCTTGATAACGAGTTTTATCAGATAGAAAAGGCGCAGTACTTTGTTGATCATTTAATTAACATTCCCTGTTCTTCTAGCTTAACTGAAGAAGAGGTAGAGATTGTGGTTGAGTGGTTAAAAGAATTTAGTCAATAAATTATTTTGTGTTAACCAGTGTCTCAAATTAAATATTAATTACAGCATTCATTCTCCTACTACTTTTTTTCTCAGAAGTCAGTAGGAGTTTTTTGTATCTTTTAACTATTATTGTCGAATTCATTGAATTAAAGCAGAAAGTACATTATAATATAGATAGCTATTTACAGGGAGAAATTTATATTATCGGGAGTTGAGTTTTATGATTGAATTTTTATTGAAATTATACAAAAAACCGCGTTTAATTATTATTGACCTTATTTTAGTTAATCTGGCAGTACTATCTTCTTTCATCCTCCGTTTTGATGAAAACTGGATGAGGTATTTTGAAATTGAATATCTCCTGGCAATAACAGTGATTTCATTTTTTGTCTTATACTTTTCCTCACTCTACAATAAAATGTGGCAGTATGCCAGCATGTCAGAACTTTATTCCATCTTTAAAGCCACAATAGCAATCAACACTCTATTTGTAATCTATATTTACTTCTTCAGAGTCGGTTTCCCCCGCAGCATTATTGCCATCAATTTAATGTCAGATATCTTTTTGCTCGGAGGAATGCGTTTTGGTTTAAGACTATTAAAGGATTATTTAAACCGCAACCAGAATAAAAAGTCTAAAAGCAGAGTTTTAATCATTGGTGCCGGTGATGCTGCAGAGATGATTACCAGAGAGATTCAAAAACATCCAGAAATAGGGAAAAGAATAATTGGACTGGTAGATGATGATCCAGATAAGCAGTCCTTGGAGATTCACGGAAAAAAAGTTTTAGGAAAGAGTGAAAAAATACCGCAGCTGATCGAGGAGTATTCTGTAGATGAAGTGATCATTGCAGTTCCTTCGGCTGAAGGTAAGACAATCAAAAGATTTTATGAATTAAGCAATAAAAAAGATGTAAAGGTAGAGATTGTACCTGGAGTTTATGAGATTTTAAAAGGTGATGTTTCTCTAAATCAGATCAGAGAGGTCAAGGTAGAAGACCTTTTAAGAAGAGACCAGGTTGATTTAATCTCTGATGAAATTTCTGCTTATCTTGAAGAAAAAACCATCTTAGTCAGTGGTGGTGGAGGTTCAATTGGTTCAGAGATCTGCCGCCAGGTAGCAAAGTTTAATCCTAAAAAAATTATTATTTTAGATATCAATGAAAACACAACTTACTTTTTAGAAAGAGATTTAAAAAATAAGTATCCGGATTTAGATTTAATTTCGATTATCGGAAGCGTCAGGGATAAAAATAAGCTGGAGAAGGTCTTTAGAGAATATTCTCCTGATGTAGTCTTCCATGCAGCAGCCCATAAACATGTGCCCTTAATGGAGACCAGTCCGGAAGAGGCTGTAAAGAATAATATCTTAGGGACCAGGAACTTAGCTCAAACTGCAGCAGAGTTTGAAATCGACCGTTTTGTCCTGATTTCAACAGATAAGGCAGTAAACCCTACCAATGTGATGGGGGCCTCTAAAAGAGCAGCAGAGATGGTTGTGCAGACTATTAATAAGAAGTCTAAGACTAAGTTTATGGCAGTCCGCTTTGGTAATGTTTTGGGCAGCCAGGGAAGTGTAATTCCTTTATTTAAAAAGCAGATTGCTAATGGTGGTCCGCTGACAGTTACCCATAAGGATATAACCCGCTACTTTATGACTATTCCCGAAGCCTCACAGCTTGTTATTCAGGCAGGTGCCTTAGGTAAGGGAGGAGAGGTCTTTGTCCTTGACATGGGAGAACCGGTCAAGATTATGGAGCTTGCAGAAGACTTAATCTCACTTTCAGGTTTAACTCCTTATGAAGATATAGATATCGATGTAATTGGACTTCGTCCTGGAGAAAAGCTTTACGAAGAGCTTTTATGTGATACCGAAGATAATATTGCAACAGAACACGAGCGGATTTTTATCAATAACTTAGAAGCTGTAGACCAGGAGTTTTTAGATCAACACCTGGAGCGCCTGGCAGAACTTGCAGAAAAAGCTGCCGGCAGAGATATAGTTTCTGCACTTGTTGATCTGGTAGATACCTATCAGCCTCGTCGAGATAATGTCAAAAAGATTGATTTTAAAAAAGATAAAAAATCATCTTAAGGAAATTGCTTAAAAAATCAACAAAGGAACATCAAAGCTCTCAACTTTGATTACAGCTGGAAAAAGATTGTTGGTTTAAAGATCAAATAACAAATAGCGTAACTATTAACCCGGCATTTTCTTAAAGAAACTGTCGGGATTTTTTAATACCAAATCAAAAAGTGCTTCCTATTTTGAATGGAGTTTCTGAGCAATAATAGGGAATTTTAGTTTGCAACTTTCGGGAAGACACTGCCCCCCCAAAAAATAGTGGACAAAAACTATTGCAAATAATTTTCTTGACCAAAAAGTAAATTAATTATATAATTACATTGTAGGGACATTATCAGTGCGCAAAGGAGGATAAAAAATGAAAACAAAACAATTCCGTATTGATGAGGAAGAATGGGAAAAATTCAAAAAAATTACACATGATTCAGGTAGTAATGCGAGTGTAGAAATAAGAAGGTTTATTAAAGAATATAATAAGCAGAACAGTCACGAAGAAATCTTTAATGAGATTTATGAGGATCATAAAGAGGTATTAGATGCTTTAGCTAAATAATTATTTTCTGGAGCTGAATTAAATGGATAAATTTTATTTATTGGATACTGATTTAGTTTTAAAAATTTATCGTGAACTTATGGAAAAATATAATAGTAATGCTGAAATAAGAGATATTAAGCTGTTAGAATCAGCTATTTCTGTCTCTTATACACATCTCCGAGCCCACGAGACA
>QBLP01000191.1 GCA_003070825.1 Halanaerobium sp.
ATTATAAAGGTCGGAAAATAAAAGCTAAGACGATGGGGCAAAAACTTTATTTGGAGTCAATTAAAAATAGAGATATTGTTTTTTCTATTGGACCAGCTGGAACTGGCAAAACATATCTGGCAATGGTTATGGCGGTTAAAAGTCTTTTAAATAATGAAATCAACAGAATTGTATTGACCAGACCAGCAATTGAAGCAGGAGAAAACTTAGGCTTTTTACCTGGAGATATGCAGGAAAAGGTTGATCCCTACCTGAGGCCTTTATATGATGCACTTTATGATATTTTGGGACCCGAAAAAGCTAAATTATATCAGGGAAAAGATATAATAGAAGTTGCTCCCCTGGCTTATATGCGGGGAAGAACACTTGACGATTCTTTTGTGATTCTGGACGAAGCTCAAAATACCACTTTAGAGCAGATGAAGATGTTTTTAACCAGAATTGGATTTAATTCAAAGGCAGTAATTACAGGTGATATAACCCAAATCGATCTTCCTAGCAAAAAAAGATCAGGCCTGGCCACTGTCCAAAAAATATTAAAGGATATTAAGGGAATAGACTTTGTCTATTTAAGTAGACATGATGTGGTCAGACACGATCTGGTTAAAGAAATCATAAAAGCATATGAAAGTTATGAAAGTGGGAACTAAAAATGAAATTTATGAAAAAATTAAGAGTCAAACTCCGAAAATGGAGAAGAGAATATCTTGATTTTTCAACAAACAGCTATAAAGTAATCTGGGCTGTGATCTTCTTTCTTCTGGTTGCTCTAATTTTGAATCTGGATTTAATTCCAAATCAGGTTGATTTAAGAGCAGGTCAGGTAAGCCAGAGCGATATTACAGCTCCTAGAACGATCACTTTTATTGATGAGGCTAGAACTTCTGAATTAAGACAGAGGGCAGCAGATACTGCGCCCAGAGTATATGAAGAAGACAGTACTGTGGAAGAGAATGTGCTAAAAAAAGTTGATAATTTATTTACAGCAGTAACTGCTGAAAGAGAGTTCTTTTATAATAATAAAATTTCTCTAACAGAAGAAAATGAAACTGAGCAGGGTCAAGTCAATGAGACAGGAAGTGAAGATTCTGCTGAGGAGGAAGAGAATAAATTAACAGCTGCTGAAATCCAAAACTTTAGTCAGGCAGAAATTAATGAGATTGCTGATTTAATCAGGGCTGAAATTGGTTATGAACTCAGTCAGGAAAGCCTTGGAGTCTTAATTACTCTTAACCAGGAAGAATTATCAGAAATTGAGGCGCGGACACTTAATCTTTTAGAAAATAAGCTGGGCAGCAGGATTCTGCCATCGGATCTGGTATCTGCCCGTGAAGAACTGCGTCAAAGTGCAATGGAAATGGATATTTCGCGTGATCGAAGACTTGCTATTGCTGAAATTACAGAAACAGTAATTGCAGCAAATATGTTTTTGAATCAGGAGGCTACTGCCAGCAGAAGACAGGAAGCTATAGCTGAAGTTGAAGCTGTAGAAAAAACTGTAAGACAGGGAGAAATTATTGTCCGCAAAGGTGATGTAGTTACAGAAGCTGATATTGAGATTTTAGAAAGACTGGGACTGCAAAAAGGCGGAATTAATTATTATAATATTGCCGGAAGAATTTTAATTAGTTTTATCCTAGTTCTTTTGCTTGGTTTTTATTTTTATAAATACCAGAAAGATGTCTGGCAGGATAACAGTAAACTATTACTAATAGAATTATTAATTTTAACCGTAGTTTTCTTTGCAAAGATCATGACTTTTTTTCAGAATCCTTTTGTTGATTTTATGGTACCCACAGCAATGGCATCAATACTGCTTACCGTTTTAATCAGTAGTGATACTGCTTTAATTACTACATTATTTATCAGCTTATTAATTGCTCCAATTTATGATATGAATTTTAATATAGTTTTAACCTCTTTTCTGGCTGGTTTGATTGGTATTTTTAGTGTTACCAGGGTTAAAGAAAGAGGAGATATTATCAGAGCTGGTTTAAATGTTAGTTTTATTTTAATCTTTTTAATCGGAGGTCTTTCACTACTTCAGCAGAATCAGGACTGGACATATCTGCTCTGGTCAATCGGTGGTGGAATTGTCAATGGACTATTAGTTGGGGTGCTTGCAAATGGTCTGCTGCCCTATCTTGAAGATTTATTTGATATGACAAGCTCGGTTAAACTGTTAGAGCTATCTAATCCCAGCCAGCCAATTTTAAAGCGGATGCTGGTTGAGGCTCCAGGAACCTATCACCACAGCGTTATAGTAGGAAACTTAGCTGAGACTGCTGCAGAAGATGTGGGGGCAGATTCTTTATTGGCCCGGGCAGCTGCCTATTATCATGATATTGGAAAATTGAAAAGACCCTACTTTTTTTCAGACAACCAATTTGGTGGAGAAAATCCTCATGATAAAACTTCGCCCAACTTGAGTGCCTTAATCATCAAATCACATGTTAAAGATGGGGTGGAAATGGCAGAAGAAAATGGCCTGCCTTCAAAAATTATAGATATAATTAAACAGCATCATGGTACTAATCTAATTTCTTATTTTTATCAGCAGGCTCTTCAGGCTAATAAACATGATGACATTGAAAAGAAAGATTTTCGTTATGATGGTCCTAAACCTCAGAGTAAGGAAGCAGCAATAATAATGCTTGCTGATATAACAGAGGCAGCAATTAGATCTAAAAATTTTAATAAAAATAATCATGATCGAATTGAGGGGTTTGTTCGAGGCCTTGTTAAAGATAAACTAATCGAAAATCAGCTTGATCAGTCGAATCTAACATTGAGTGATCTGGATACAATAGTAAAGAGCTTTGTTAAAGTTTTAACCGGTATTTATCATCAGCGTGTAGAATACCCGGATAAACTGCTGAAAGAGATGAAGGGTGGTAATAATAGTGATTAATGTAGATTTTAATAATCAACAGGATAAAGTTAAAATCAGCGAGGAAATGTTTGATCTTTTACGGGAAGTTATTATTACAGCTGCTGAACTGGAGGGTTATAGTGGTGGTGAAGTAAGTATTGCTTTTGTCAGTAATCAGCAGATCAAAGAATTAAATAAAAAGTATCGAGATAAAAATGAAGCTACTGATGTACTCTCTTTTCCAATAGATGACGAAATGCTGGGGGATATAATAATTTCAGCAAATAGGGCTCTAGAGCAGTCTAAAGAATATGGACATTCATTAAAGCGTGAACTCGCCTATTTAACTGTTCATGGAATGCTGCATCTTTTTGGCTATGATCATCACAGTGAGGAAGAAAAAAATGAAATGCGTCAGAAAGAAAAAAGAGTTTTAACCCAGCTTGGAATCAGCAGAGATTAGGTGTAAATAATGTGGATTTTAAAAACTATAGATAGTTTTAATCATGCAATTGCTGGCTTAATTCATGCTATTAGAACCCAGAGAAATATGCAGATTCACCTGACTGCTGCAATTTTAGTCCTGGCCTTCAGTCTTTTCTTTGATTTAAGCAGAATAGAACTGGGTTTGGTTATAGTAGCTATTTCTCTTGTTATTTTTGCCGAGCTGATTAACACAGCTGTAGAAGTTATTATTGATATTTTGAGTCAGGAATATAATTTTAAAGCAAGAATTGCCAAAAATATTAGTGCAGCAGCAGTAGTTATTGCAGCCGGTAATGCAATTTTTATTGCTTATCTCGTTTTTATTAGTAAAGCTCAGGAATTATCTTTAAATCTCATTTTTAATATCAGACATGAGCCACTGCATTTAATATTTATTACTCTTTCTTTAATATTTATTCTGGTTATTGCTTTAAAATCTATTTTCAGCAGTGGTACTCCACTTAAAGGTGGTATTGTAAGTGGTCACGCAGCACTTGCGGCTTCTTCGGCGCTTATCATCTGGTTTTTAACCAGGAGCTTGATTGCTTTTTCTTTAGCTTCAGTACTTGCTTTTTTGACAGCACAGAGTCGGCTGGAGGCTGGTACCCATTCATTTAGGGAGATAGTACTGGGGATATTACTAGGAACTATAATTGCATTTATAGTTTTTTATTATTTTAGTATTTAATAACTTTGATGACTGTGGAGGAATTAAT
>QBLP01000192.1 GCA_003070825.1 Halanaerobium sp.
CTGTCTCGTGGGCTCGGAGATGTGTATAAGAGACAGCCGTAATATAGATATTGTCTGTAGGTGGAATAAAATCCAGTATTTAATTTTGTTTAATGAGCTTGATTTTTTTGAAATCCAGGAAATAATAAGCAGGTTCAGAAAAGCATTTTACAGCAAAGATATACCTCAAGAAATAATAATTAATTTAGATTCTATTCAATTATAATTATTTTTGCAATTGATTTTTTTGAATCGATGGTCATAATAGATTTGTCTGTTATATCAGCTGATGTTATAATAAAAGAAATATAAGTATCTCATTAGGAGTTGAAATAAACTATGACAGAACTTGCCGAACATTTTCAGATTGATTTTAATTCTACAGCTTCCCAAAAAGCTGTAGTTTTTTGTGATCAGCTACGAATTACTGTTTTAACTACAGGAATTCTGCGGCTGGAATATGAACCGAAAAAAGAATTTGATGACCGAGCAACCCAACTTGTCTGGAAGAGAGAACTTAGAGTACCGAAGTTTTCTCTCAAAAAAGATGAGCAGCAGTTAACCCTGGAAACCGAAAAATTGAAATTAGAGTATTTAAGAGATGGTAAAAAATTATCTCAGGATAATTTAAAAATAAAAGTTAAAGCAAATAATGAACTATGGTTTTACGGAAAAGAAGATGAAGAGAACCTTAAAGGTACTCACAGAACTCTGGACGGAGTTGATGGTGCGGTTGAGCTGGAAGAAGGACTGCTTTCTAAATCTGGCTGGACATTAATTGATGACACAGGGAGTCTTGTTTTTAATGATACAGGCTGGCTTGAAGCCCGAGGAAAAGCTGATAACTATCAGGATTTATATTTCCTGGCCTATGGAGACAATTATCAAAAGATATTAAAAGATTTCTCAAAAATCACAGGAGAGATTCCACTGCTCCCTCGCTGGGCTTTAGGTAACTGGTGGAGCCGCTACTGGGAGTATTCCGATCAGGAATTAAAGGATCTGATGCTGGAATTTGAAAAAAAAGAGATTCCACTTTCAGTCTGTATTGTAGATATGGACTGGCATCAGGTTGAAAATAAATATACAAGTGGTTGGACAGGCTACAGCTGGAATCGAGATTTTTTTCCGGAGCCAAAAGAATTTGTGCAGTGGCTGCATCAAAAAGGTCTAAAAACAGCTCTCAATTTACATCCGGCTGATGGAGTTCATCCTCACGAAGATCAGTATCAGCAGATGGCAGAATTTATGCAGCTTGATCCGGAGAGTGAAGAGGGAGTAAAATTTGATTTAAGTGATCTTGATTTTATTAACGGTTACTTCAAATTTTTACATAATCCGCTTGAAGATGAAGATGGGATTGATTTCTGGTGGCTGGACTGGCAGCAGGGAACCGAAAGTGGTCTTGAAGGTGTTGACCCGCTCTGGGGCTTAAACCATCTCCATTTTTATGATCTGGCCCGTAATAATGATAAGCGAAACTTTATCTTTTCCCGCTGGGGAGGTCTGGGCAGCCACCGCTATCCAATTGGTTTTTCCGGGGATACAGTAGTTAGTTGGGACTCACTTAAATTTCAGCCCTACTTTACTGCTACTGCCTCCAATGTGCTCTACGGCTGGTGGAGCCATGATATAGGCGGCCACTGTATGGGTACAGAAGATAAAGAATTATATACCCGCTGGCTGCAGTTTGGAGTTTTCAGCCCAGTAATGAGGCTTCATTCTACCAAGGATCCTTATCTTGACCGCAGACCCTGGGGCCACGGAGCTGAGGTCTTTGAGATAGCAAAAGAATACATGCAGCTTAGACATCAGCTGATACCTTATCTCTATACCCACAGCTATAAGGCAAGAGAGACCGCAATTTCTTTAATTAGGCCGATGTACTATCAGGAAAAGTCTGAGCCAGCTTATTCACTTCCGGACCAGTATTATTTCGGCAGTGAGCTGATTGCTGCTCCGTTTTTAGAACCAGCTTCAGAGCTGACTAATTTGAGCCGACAGACAGTCTGGCTGCCTGAGGGAGAATGGTTTGACTACTTCAGCGGTGAATATTATCAGGGTAAGAACTGGTATAATATTTATGGAGATCTTTCAGATTTTCCACTCTTTGCAAAGGCAGGAGCTATTATTCCGCTGGCAGGAGAAACTGACTTTGGCGATACTTCAAATCCGGAGATTCTTAAAGTAGATGTTTTCCCGGGGGCAGGTAACAAGTTTGAACTCTACGAAGATAACGGTGCTGCAGCAGAATCTGAACTAAAAACTGCCAAAACTATTTTTAAAAGCAAATGGCAGCAGGAGCAGCTGAACTTTAAAATTCTTCCTGTTGAAGGTTCGGCAAAAATTATCCCGGCAGAGCGCCGGCTGCAGCTGAATTTTAGATCCCTGACTAATCCAGGAGTAGAAATAACAGCTGCTGACAAAAAAATTGATTCTGAAAGTAATTACAATCAGAAAACTGGTGAGCTAATAATTGAATTTGATTATGACCCGGCCAAAAGCTATCAGCTTAAAATTAAAAATGAGCAGGGTTTAATGAAGAAAAAAGATCTTAAAGTAGAAAAAATTAAAAAAATGCTTAAGAACTTTAAAGTAGAAACAGCTGTCAAAACTGAGCTGGCAGAAAGCATAGAAAAAGCTGCTGCGGAAAATGAGGGGCCAGAATTTTTGGACCGCTTTGAAGCAGTTCTTTCTCAAACTCAGCTTAGTACACTGCTTGAATTAATTTATGACTGCGGCTCTGCCCGAATTAAAACTGCAGATACTGATCGGCTGGTAATCTTTAACGGTCAGCTAGAAAATATGAATTATAATTTTTCTAAAGCTGTTCTGACAACCGGCCATCACCGGGCCAGCATGGAAAACAAAAGTGCTGAGATAAAAAATTATAAGCTGCTCGATTTAAAAGAGTTAGATGCAGATAAATGGAAGCTAACAGGTAACTACACTGACTTTATTAAAAAGGAATATAGAAAATAATTATTAAAAGAGGTCACCAGAGCAGCCTTTATTTCTGCAGAGGTGACCTCTCATTATTATAAATCAGCTAATTTGATGCTAAAATTTGATCTGTTTTCTAAAAACCCCGCTTCTGGCCGTCCCAGGGTGGTTCTTTTCCCTTTTTAAACTCATCAACTCCCGGTCCTCCCAGGTTATCAAGCCGCCAGACACCGTAAATATAACTGATTGTTAAAACAACAATTATGGCCGGCCAGCCGAGTATAATATTCACCCAGGCTAAGTTGAGTACAGCTTCGCTAAAAAATAAGTTGAGCTGAATTGTAAGCCGCAGGGCAAAATAAAGAGCCCAGAAAATAGTAACTTCTCTGTAAGCAGGTTTAATATCATTCCGCCAGAACCATTCTAAAGGCCAGCCTCTGCTTAAATGACTTGCCCAGGCTGCCAGCGGTTTGCCGATCAGAACTGTAATCAGAGAGGCCAGCAAAAAGAGGGTTGAAGAAGTCAGAGCAGGAATAAAATAACTGCTGGCATTATTACTCAAATAAGCCAGTGAGGAAGCAAAAATTACTCCTCCAAGACCAGCCAAAGAATATTTCCAGTTTTCTTTTTTGATAAATCTTCGCATAAAATTAAATAAAGCTGTAGTTACTGCCAGAGTAATTGCCGAAAGCAGGCCGAAAATAGAGTTGCTGACGGCATAGACCAGCGGTGGGAGCAGGGCATCAAAGGTTTTATTTAAAAATATAGAGCGTAACTCTTCTAAAATTTCTTCTTTTCGAAAGTCCATCTTGAATTGCTCCTTTAGTATCAATTTCTTCTAACTAATTTCTTTAATTCCATTATATAAAAAATTTGCAACTTAGGCAAAATTAAAAGGATTTAGCAGCTTAATCTTGAATAATTAAATAAAGAATTATAATAAGATGAGGATTATATAAAGGAGTTTATTATGAATTTTGAATTTAAAAATTTGAGTAATAAAAAAATGTCCATTTTATTTTATGTTTTTCTAACAATAAATGGATTAATATTAATCTCAAAATTATTTTTTGGGACTTTAAATGACCAGACTGATTTTCTATTTGGTATTTCTTATTTTTTACTATTTATTATAA
>QBLP01000193.1 GCA_003070825.1 Halanaerobium sp.
CAATAAGCTGACAGCCATTACTCCCATGCCAGCTATAAAACCATAAATCTCCTGATGTTCTTTACCATATTTCCTGGAAGTAGGTAAAAGCTCATCGATAGAAATATAGACCATAATTCCTGCTACTGTACCAAAAAGAAATCCAAATACCATATCATTAAAAAATGAGCGGAGTAAAAAATATCCGATTAAGGCACCAAAAGGCTCTGCCAGACCGGAAACAAATGAATAAAATAAAGCCTTCTTTTTACTCCCGGTTGCATAATATATCGGCACAGAAACAGATATACCCTCTGGAATATTGTGAATAGCAATTGCTATTGCAATAGAAATACCTAAAGCCGGATCACTTAAAGCAGCTGCAAAAGTTGCCAGCCCCTCAGGAAAGTTGTGTATAGCTATTGCCAGGGCTGAAAAAGCACCCATTCTTTCTAAATTCTCATGATCTTCAAAATCATTAGCTTTTAAATGTGAAAGATCTGTATCCGAACGAGGCTCATGTGGATTTTCATATTCAGGTACTAACTTATCAATTAAAGCAATTATCAAAATTCCTACGAAAAATGAAAGGACTGTCACCCACTGACCTTTTTCTGGTCCATAATAGGCAACTAAAGATTCCTCTGCTTTAAAAAATATTTCAACAAAGGAAACATAAATCATCACCCCTGCTGAAAAGCCCAAAGAAATAGATAAAAACGAAGCATTTCTCCTCTTGCTAAAAAAGGCTAAAATACTACCGATCCCTGTTGCCAGGCCTGCAAAAAGTGTCAATAAAAAAGCTAAAATAACTGGGTCCACCTAATCACCTCTTTCAATTATTTTACCCCAATATTTTCAGTAATTATTATTAGTTATTTATATCATATAATATTCAGCTATAAATTAAAAGCAGAAATCAAATTTTAAGAAATTGGAAGCACTTTCAATAAACTCTCTTTTCTGATATAATTTAGCTGAAAGGCAGGTGGAAGTTATGAAAAAATATTTTGAAGTTGATGAATGGAAAGTTATTGAAAATGGTTTTGATAAAGAATATAACAGAGTTACTGAAAGTGTAATGAGTCTGGGTAATGGCCATATGGGACTTCGCGGCAATTTTGCCGAAAGCTACAGTGGTGACAGCCTGCAGGGTACATATATTGCTGGAGTTTACTATCCTGATAAAACAATTGTTGGCTGGTGGAAAAATGGCTACCCGGAGTATTTTGCTAAAATAGCAAATGCAACTAATTTTATTGCAATAGATTTAAGAATAGATGGACAGGAAATTGACTTAAACAGGGTAGAATTTAGCGATTTTAAAAGAGTTTTAAATATGAAAGAAGCCTATCTTGAGCGCTCTTTTACTGTAGAGCTTGAAGATAATAGGGTTGAAATTGTTGAGCAGCGCTTTTTAGACCAGAAAAATAAAGAAATTGCAGCTGTTAAATACTCTCTTCGTCCTCTGGATAAAAAATCTAAGATTGTGATGATCCCCAATCTTGATGGCGATGTCAAAAATGAGGATGCCAACTATGATGAGTTTTTCTGGGAAGGTTTAGGAAAAGAAAATAGTAAAGGCAAAGCAAGTCTAACTATGAAAACCAGAAAATCTGACTTTGTTGTGGCTGCAGCGATGGAGTGGGATTTAAATAAAAATAAACGTGAGGTTGAGTTGCTGACTGGTCCTGGAAAAGAAAATTATGTTGGTAATAAAATCACACTTAAAGCAGAAGCAGGAGAAAAAATCGAGTTAAATAAATATATTGCTGTCTGCACCAGCCGCGATTATAAGGATGATCAGGTCAGTAAAAAAGCTAAAAATAAGGTGTCTGAAGCTGCTATCCGGGGTTTTGATGAGCTATTTTCTGAGCATAAAGAAGCCTGGGACAGAATCTGGCAGGAAAGTGATATTAAAATTGAGGGAGATCCAGAGGCCCAACAGGGAATCCGCTTTAACATCTTTCATCTAAACCAGACCTATACCGGACATGATCCCCGCCTCAATATTGGGCCAAAAGGATTTACCGGTGAAAAATACGGTGGTTTAACCTACTGGGATACTGAAGCTTACTGTCTTCCCTTCTATCTCTCAACCCACAGTGAAGAGGTTGGCCGCAATTTACTGCTCTACAGATACCGTCACTTAGAAAAAGCTGTAGAAAACGCAGATAAATTAGGTCTGGAGGGTGCTCTGTATCCGATGGTTACAATTAATGGTGAGGAATGCCACAATGAATGGGAAATCACCTTTGAGGAAATCCACCGCAATGGAGCTATTGCTCATGCAATTAAGGATTATGTCGATTATACAGGTGATGCTAATTATATAAAAGAATATGGAATCCCTGTTCTGGCACAAATTTCTCGCTTCTGGGCTGACCGGGCTCACTTTAACCCCCGCAAAGAAAAATATATGATTTTAGGGGTAACCGGCCCAAATGAATATGAAAACAATGTTAGTAATAACTGGTATACCAACCGAATTGCTGTCTGGACTCTAAAATATACTCTGGAAAACTTAGAAAAAATAAAAGAAAATGATCCGGATAAATATCAGGATTGGATTTCCGAACTGGGAATTGAAGATTCTGAGCTGGAGCTATGGCAGGATATGACAGAAAAAATGTATTATCCTTATCTGGAAGATTTTGATATTTATGCTCAGCAGGACGGTTATCTTGATAAAGAACAGAAATTAGTCTCTGATCTTGACGACAAAGATATTCCACTGCATAAAAACTGGTCCTGGGATAAGATTCTGCGCTCACCCTATATCAAACAGGCAGATGTAATGCAGGGTGTCTATTACTTTAAAGAAGATTTTGATCAGGAAAGTATTGCCCGCCACTATGACTTTTACGAACCGCGGACAGTCCACGAATCTTCACTTTCTCCCTGTATCTATTCAATTCTGGCAGCAGATTTAGAACGGGAAGAAAAGGCTTATCAGTTATATCTAAGAACAGCCCGCCTGGACCTTGATAATTACAATACTGATACAGATGACGGCCTCCACATTACCAGTATGGCCGGAACCTGGATGTCAATTGTTAAAGGTTTTGCTGGATTTGAAGTTAAAGATGGTCAGGTTCAGTTTAGACCATTTTTACCGGAAGCCTGGGATGGTTTTGAGTTTATGATCATGTTTAGAGGCCGCAGAATTAAAGTTGAAGTTGATCAGAAAAAAGCAGGTTTCTCTCTCGAAACGGGAGAAGAATTAAAAATAAAAGTTTATGATCAGGAATATCAGCTTACTGCTGCAGAAAATGTCACAGTTGAAAAATAGTAACTTGGTATTCAAAAACTCCAGTTGGGCTTAAGTCCCGACTGGAGTTTTATTTATCAATATTATATTTCTTTTTTAATTAATTCTTTTAACTCCTTTAAAGTTCCCTGCCAGGCAATGTCAAAACTGCTGTCTTCCCGCTCAATCAGCTTATCTTCTACAATCATAGTTTCAATTCCCAGTCTTGAGGCAATGGCATCTTCCTTTAAATCATTACCAATCATCAGGCAGTTATCAGGACTCTCTTCGATTTTTTCTAATATTTCTTGATAATATTCCGGATTGGGCTTGGCATAACTCATATTTTCATAATTTGTTATCAGGGCAAAATCAGTGGGATCAATATTAACCCATTCCAGCCTCGCTTCCACTGCTTCAACCGGAAAAAGAGGATTTGTGGCCAGTACCAGTTTCTTGCCCTTTGATTTTAAATATTTAATTATTTCAGCTGGAGTCTCTTTATCCAACTTAAAATACTTAGCAAGCTCCCTAAAATCTGTTTGATAAAAATTATCAAAACGCCCCTTGATTTTTTGAGCTTCATCCTCTTCTTCTACATTCAGCTTTTCCATAAAATCATCCATAAATGCTTCCTGGTTGGACCTGGAACCATCATTTCTAATCATTTTTTCTGTAGAAGCAGTCAAAAGTCCTATAAACTCTTCTTTACTGTCACATAAATCACTAAATTTTTCCGAAAGAGCACCAAAATAATATTTTAAAAACTCATCAACTTCAATATTTAAAAGAGTTCCATCCAGATCGAAAAGAAAAACTTCTTTATC